>NZ_DAOMQT010000013.1:32678-116545 GCF_035445465.1 Agriterribacter sp. | reverse complement strand
GGGCGGGCAACCGGCTCCTGAACACTTGAAGGGCTGCAAGCAATTTCCAATAACGGGTAAGGGCTTTGCGTTCGGGCGGGAAATCGAAGCGCAAAAGTCCAATTTATTACTAATGTTCAATTGAAAGCCTGCTGTTGAATTTTGCACTTCGGCCCGCCTGACGCAAAACCCGTGTTATGCGGTCGTTTTTCTTTCATATTACATGTCAAAGTCGAAATAGTAAGCCTTTTGTTCTGTCTTGTCGTACCAAAAGTATTTAAAGTATTGACGGTCGCCTTGCCAGCTATACAAGTCCAACTTCTCAATTTTTTTCTTGTCCCACCAGTCAAAGTCGTGTTGAAGTCCAAATGCATAGTCAGTCGTTTCTTTGTCAAGTTTTAGTTGGTGCTTTTCAATTATTTTTCTTGCCGTTGTCGTGTCGCAGTTAAATGAAAACATATAATCTGCGTCAATACCGATTGCATCGTCAAAGCAATAAATATTTTTGATGTCAGGCGTGAGGTCAACTTTTAAAAAGTCCTTGAAGCGTTCTTTATTAAATTTTGTGTCAGGTTTGTAAGCGTCAAAATGTGGAACAACTTTGTCAACAAAGTCTTTTGATTTGTCTTTAACTTTTTTCTCTGTCTTTTCGGCTAGTTCTTGTCCCTTATTTTTAATTCGGTCGCATGAAACTATTGTCAAAGCAAAGATGATTGTCGATATGTAAATTGTCTGTTTCATGGTCGTCTTAAAATGCCGCATAACGCGTAAATTTATGCTATAAGACGCTATTGCCCTAAAAAAAATGGTGTTGTAAATGAATTCTTTAACGTTATACATGCTGTATTGTTATTAGTACAATCCGTTTTACCATTCTACCTCGTTTTTCTTCCATAAATCATCAAACGGACTAATAATATTTACTAATTGCTTTTTGCTTACATGTAAATAGCGCTCAGTAGTTCTTATATTAAAATGACCCAATAAATCTTTACCCGTATGGCGGTGGTATCTGAAGTGGCCACGCCGCTTACCGATTGCTGAAACGCTTTATAATCAGCTTCCTGCAAAGGAATATACCAGCACCTGTGGGTTTTGCTCCATGCAGCGCAGGGTAATGCTTTTAAAATTTTATTAATGGTAAGGTCTAATGCAAAATGCAGTGTTATACATGCTTTGCCACGATGCGTGAGTGATGTTAGCCTGATGTTTTCCATAACCTGCTATTAATGCGTTCGCCTCCTCAGCCACAGGGTTTGGCGAGACACGGGTTAAAACACCTTTACAATTTAAATAGTAACGCTCATGAGAACAAATAATTTTTTTATAGATGATCCCGCGTAGATAAGTGCTTAAAAAGTGCTGCCAGCAGAATTTAGTGGTTTATCGCTTTAAACGGCATGTGATGGAGGCATAAAAAGCAAAAAGCAGGGGAATAGGGTTGAATACTGCTTATTTTTTCTTTGCCGCTTTGCTGATTTTTTTCAGGACCGCTTTTTTCTTAACGGTTACTTTTTTTGCCAGCTTCTTTGCAGCCTTTCCGGCGGCAGGCGGCGTTTTACTTACCGCAGCCGAAACCTTTTTGGCTACCTTCTTAACGGACTTTTTCGCAGCTTTCTTAACGGGCGCCGCTTTTTTCGCCGCCGCTTTTTTAGCGTTGCTGATTTTTTCTTTAACTGTTTGAATCAGTGCAGTGGTGCCTGCTGCTACCGTGTCCTTCAACTCACCTGCTGTTTCGCCAATTTTTTCCAGCAGCGTTTGTTCATGCCCGCGGGCGGCTTTTTTTTTGTTTGCCATAAAAGTATTTGTTTGCCATAAAAGTAGCTTTAAAATCCATGCAAAAAATAAACGCCCGGGCAATGAACCTGGCCGGCTAAAGCTTTACAGCTATAAATTATGTAGAAAGAATTAAGGTTCTTTAAATTTTTAAACCGGAACACCTTTATAACGCCACATTATAATAGCAACTGCACCCTGCTATTTATTTCATCATCATCCAGGGTTTGCTGGTAAGAATAAGGCTGATATAGAACTGCGAGATCCTGTCTTTGGGCGCATTACGCAATGATTGATTTTCCCTGCTTCGCCATGCCCTTTTCTGAAAGCTCCCGGTATAGCCGGCCTGCAGGCCTATGGAGCTGGATGGATATTTGGGTGAGGTAAAAGACACACCTGCTCCCAGGCGGTATACCCAGAAATGATTATTGAATTTTACCGGATTAATGCTGTTTTGAACGGCAGGCGATGATAAAACATCATCAAAATCTATCCCGGAATTATCTTTATAAAAAATGGCCTGGTATGCCTGGAATCCAATACCCGCCAAAGGATATAAGGTTATCTTTTCATTTTTCAATACATCATAGCCGGCGTTGGCATTGAAGCCAATATAGCGTATGGTGCTGCTTTTTTCATCCCTGTGGCCGCTCATGCTGCTGCCTAATACAATGCCCATGTCTGAAATGAGCCGGTTCTTTTCTTTCATCCAGCCTAACCCAAGGGTAGCCGTATAATCTTTTAAATGTTCATATTGGGGTAAATTTGCCACACGGGCATTCAATCCCTTAAACTGCTGGAAGCTGCCGCCTAAGCTGCGGGTAAACGAAGGAAGATAACGTGCCATCTTTTCCCTGTTATGCATGGGATGATCATTTTCCTGCTGGGCAACAGATGGCAGGGCGATAGCCAGGAGGAAAGAGAAGATAAAAAATTTCATAAATATTATTTTAATAGATCAGTTACAAACCTGATGCCTGAAATAGGAAAGAGTTGGGGGATCGGTGAGCCGGAACAGTTATTTTAATAGCATCCTGTTGCTCATATATGCGTTGTTTCTTTGGTAACCGGAACGGTTATTTCAACAACAGTACCCTTGTCTTTAGCAGACGTAATTTTCAGCGCGCCTCCGATCATCATGGCTCTTTCATTCATCCCAAGCAAACCAAGCGTTTTTCTTTTTTCAGAGGTCCTGGCATTAAACCCCTTGCCATTATCCTTTATAATAAGAGCGCAATGGTCATTAATAATATTGAAGCTAACTTCCACATGTGTGGCATTGGCATGACGGGCTACGTTAGTAAGTGATTCCTGGTAAATACGAAACAATCCTGTATTGATCAGCGGCGGGGCCTGCAGGTTGGTAACAGAGCTTTTAAAGGTAACAGGAATATGGTATCGTTTGGTAAACTCCCCGCAATACCACTCTAATGCTGCAACTAATCCCAGGTCTTCTAAGGGGCCCAGGCGCAATTCGGATGACAGTCTTCGCACAAATTGTATTGCTTCACCTGCCGCATTTTCTAAGGAACGGATCTTTTCCGCTATACCCGCATCGGCCTCACCTGCCAGCTTTCTTTTTAAGAGATATACCTCCATTTTAAATCCTGTTAGCAACTGGCCCAGTTCGTCATGCATTTCCCGTGCAATGTGCAGGCGTTCTTCTTCGCGAACATTTTCCATATGGGCGGAAAGGTTACGCAACTGTTCATTCATCTGTTTGGCTTCAAGGATTTGCTGTTCCATTACATGTTGCGCGGCTTTCAGCTTTGCAGACATCACATTAAAGGAACGTTCTAATTTGCCCACTTCATCATCGCCGCGAACCACCACATTCGACATATAATTACCTTCGGCAATGGCTTCAGCAGCAGCCGTTAAGGTATTCAGCGGCCGGGTAAGGTGGCGGCTCATTATCCATGCTGCTGCAATGCCGCCCCCGATAAGGATAAGCCCTGCAATAATAAGCCAGTTAAAAAATTGCTTTGAAGATTGCGAAAAAGCCTGGTGCGGAAATTCCAGCACAACCACCCAGGGCGTACCCGGTATATATTGCGCGGTACCGATAAATTTGTTATTGCCGCTTTGTGTATATTCAAAAGTTTTTTCTTTACTGAACTCGCTTACAGGAAGCTGATAGGGTACCGGGCGCACCAGGTCGGTCCAAAGGCTTCCGTCTTTATTGCCTACATAAAGCGCCGCCCCTCTGCCGGCAAGCTTCGAAAACTGTTCTATTAATTTAGAAGTAATTTTCACCAAGTGATACCGGGCAATATAACCGATCACCTTTTTGTCATCCGTAACAGGAATGATAACGGGATAATAAATAGAATCATTGATCTGGTAAATATTGCCGGACCTGCTGTCGGATTTATTTAAAGAAGCATCTGCTAACAGGCTGAGGCTATGTGGCCGGTAACCCGGAGCCTTTCCGGCTCCCAGCAGGATATGAAAGCTGCTGTCCCGTAATTCCGCGTAAACCGATGAGCCGTCATCACCTATGCGTTGCAGCAGCATCAGTATAGCGTTTTTTGAATCTGCTGTATCATTCTTTAAATACTGCTGCAATGCTTTTTCGGGGAGGGTTCCCTGGGTATCAGCGATAACTTCCTTCAGTGATTCGGCTATCATAGTGCCGGCCTGTGAAGCAAGGCTCATAAGCCGTATTTTGCCTGCTTTCATCTCAAGGTTTCTGAAGCTGATATAGGATATGAGGCTGAAGATGGCTATCACACTGCATAACAAAATGCAGATCAGTAAAGGGATACGCTGCCGCAGAGACAATTCCTGTAAAAAATAACTTCTTTTGCTGCTGTTCGGCAAATCCGGGTTCATCATTGTTAATGGATATCTACGAAAGTATATTTTTTTTCTGAGCTTTTGGCAGGTTGGGGTGCATCCCAATTTTTCGCTTTTGCACAGTTACCGGTTTATCCTGTTCATACTGGTAAGGATTTCACGCCCGACTGTTCAAACAGCGGGCAGGCAGCGAACGCAAAGAGGAAGACGATCATAAAAAAGCAATAGCCACAAAGCGCTTTCGCTGGTTACCTTGTGCCTTTGTGGCAAAATCACCCGATAGTTCTTTTCACTTAATGGGTTACCCTTAGTAAAAAAAAATGTCCCGGGATATTATTTCCGGAACATTTTACCTTTTACAAAATTATTATCTTACTGAGCTTCTTTACTGATATTGTAGGTATATAACCCTTCAAAACCAGGGTAAAAGCCGTCTAATTTTATATTGTCTCCTGCTTTCTGAATGGCGTCCGACAATTCGTCAATAGTAGCTACAGGTTTATCGTTTACCCGTAGAATAATAAAGCCGTCGCGCATTCTTGTTTGCGCGTCTATCAGGCCGCCGGGATTTATCTTCTTTACTATTACGCCCCCGGTTTGCCCGTATTCAGCAGCTTTCTTCTTATCCAGCGTTGCAAAGTCAACTCCAAAATCATCCAATACCGAAGTTCTTACAATATCGTAAGTACCGGTTTTGTTTTTAAGGGTAAGGGTAGTAACGGTTTCTTTTCCGTTTCTCAAATAAGCAACAGAAACTTTATCGCCGGGCTTCAGTCTTGCAATCTTTTCTACCATATCATTCCCTGATGTTAGAGGAACACCGTTAAGTTTGCTGATATAGTCGCCCGACTTAATGCCGGCAGCCGCAGCGGCGCCATCTTTAGCCACCTCTCTTACATATACACCTTGTCCGGATTTATAACCTACTTTTTCTTTTTCGGAATCAGGCGCTTCATCCGGCAAATAGCTTATACCCAGATACGCCCTCTGCACGGTGCCAAACTGGATCAGGTCGTTTACTATCTTTTTAACAATATTCACCGGTATGGCATAAGAGTAGCCGGCGTATGATCCGGTAGGAGAGGCTATGGCAGAATTAATGCCCACCAGCTCTCCATTGGTATTAACAAGCGCCCCGCCGCTGTTTCCCTGGTTAACGGCCGCGTCTGTTTGTAAAAATGATTCTATCGGTGTCTGGCTCCTGCGGGCGTTTAAGCCTAACGTTCTTCCTTTGGCGCTTATGATCCCTGCTGTTACTGTAGTTTCGAGGTTTAACGGATAGCCAATAGCCAGTACCCATTGTCCTACCTGAACATTATCGGAATTACCGTATAATAAAAAAGGCAGGTTCTTTGCATCAATCTTTAGCACGGCAAGATCGCTGCTTGCGTCTGCACCAATCACTTTTGCTGTATAGCTGGTTTTATTGTTCAGCCCTACTTTAATTTCACTGGCGCCGTCAATTACGTGGTTATTGGTAATGATGTAGCCGTCCTGGCTTACAATAACGCCCGAACCCGAAGCCCGCTGCGGAATGCTGCGCATATTAGGACCGTTACCAAAAAAGTCATCAAAAAAGTCATCGGGTACCAGCCCCCTGAAGGGATTGCTTTTACGTGGCAGGTTATTGCTGGCTTCGGCTTTGCCTATTACTGTGGTAATATGAACTACCGCGGGTACTGCAATTTTAGAAGGTTGTTCAAAGTCTACAGGGCCGGGTATATTATTACCATTAAATAAACCTGCATAATTAGCAGGGATCTTTACCCCATCCTGGATAGCCACCGGCTTCGGAACAAAAGTGTTGTAAGCATACATTACCCCCACGGCGGTAGCGGCGCTTATCAGCACGGTAAATACAATTTGTTTAAGTTTCATCTGTATTTGAATTTTATTCGTAATGAATTCCAAAAATACACATTCCCTTATCCATCAAATGCTATGCCTTTAGTAAATAAACTGCGGATAAAATGACATTTCGTCGCGACAGGCTTAACAAATGGGTTAAAAAATGCTTTGTATTTCAAAGAATGGCTGTGAAATTACGAAGGAATACGTAATAAAAATGTTAAGGAATGTTAGATGATTGCAAAAGCAACAGGAATGAATTCATCCATATTTCCCGGTAAGCTGTTGTAAAAACAGCATCGTATCAATTCCGTCCGGGTAGTCGGTTAAGCCGGGACATTGGGCTGTGCCCAAAGCCGTTTTTCCTGAACCGGAAATGCATTGAATTTCCTCGGGGTTCAGGCCTTTATATATATCTTCCGGGTTGGTATAAAATTCATAATGCAACTGGCTTATTGGCGAAAAAACAGAAGGGTTTTCCGATAAGATAACAGATCCGTTGGTCATATAGAACTGCTGGTTCAATAGTTGCACCGTTAGGTTAAAATCATAATTGTGTTTGTATTTATGATTTTCGATCAGCCTGCTGTATTTATTAAATGCTTCCAGCATCGGTAAAAAATCATAGCCGGCCGGCACAAATATTTTAGTCACATTTCTGCATCCCAACCCAAAATACAGGTAAACATCATCCGCCAGCTTTTCAAGGTCTTTTCTATCCTCCTTGCCATTCAATATGGCCACGGAAGTCCGGTTCTTCCTGATAATATGAGGATATTTCCTGAAATAATATTCAAAATACCTGGCGGTATTATTGGAGCCGGTAGCTATATATGCATCGCAGCCCTTAAGCATATCCGCGAAATTAATATATTCAGCTACCAGGTCATCCCAGGAGATCATCTTTTCAGCCAGGTGTTTTAAAAGCACATTGTCTTTGGAAGACAGCCTTATGGTTTGTTTATGCCCCCATACAAAGCAGCATAAAAAATCATGGAAGCCTGCCAGGGGAATATTACCTGCCATTGTAATACCTACCTGCGCGGGATGGGAAGTTTGTTCGGGAATGTTATAGCCGCTGATCCATGTATGCAGTGCCGGTGGTTCAAGGAACCGGCAGGCAATACATTCAATGGCTTTGTCAATGAATTCCGGTATAAACCACGGGTTACTTTCAGCCGCCAGTGTTTTGGTTTGCAGCCAAAAAGGATCTTCACTGGTCATGTATTTTTGAAGGAGGTTGAGTATATGGATGCGTTGTTTTAAATTCAACATGGATATTCAGTTCAGTGTGATTATCTTTGATGTGCAAATCTATTGCTAAAAATTATCCGAAAAATTGTAAATTAGTATGGCGATTAAAATAACAGACGAATGTATTAATTGCGGCGCCTGTGAACCTGAATGTCCGAACAATGCTATTTATGAAGGCGGGGTAGAGTGGGCAATTGCTGACGGTACTACTATAAAGGGATCATTTACGATGATGGACGGTAGTATTATAGATGTTAATCAGCGTAACCCTCCGATAAGTGTAGACATTTATTATATTGTACCGGACAAATGTACCGAATGCCAGGGATTTCATGAAGAGCCGCAATGCGCTTCGGTATGCCCGGTTGATTGCTGCGTGCCCGATGAAATGTACCAGGAGGCCGTAGATGAGCTGATGGCAAAAAAAGACAAGCTGCATGTTTAACCGGCCGGCGCAACGTTCTTAATCAATGATGCCTCGCATCATAATACAGGCGGGTGATATTTCCCGTTTCGGGGTGAAGACATGAAAGATGGTTCTTCACCCTTTTTTAATAGTACAGTATGGAAAAAATGCTGGTTTCTTCGGTGATTGTATTTTTTTTCGCAATGAATATTTCCTGCAATCTTCATTTCCGGGAAAATACGGAACGGATAAACGCGTTAAATGAAATGCAGCAAACCGACGCAGACTTTTCCAACCGTTCAAAAGAAGCGGGGTTCAAAAAAGCCATGCTGGAATATATTGAAGCAGATGGTATATTATTAAGGCCAAACAGCATGCCGGTAGCAGGAGCGGATGCTGTAGAATGGATCACTTCCTTACCTGATTCTTCGTTTATACTTACCTGGCAGCCCCGGGGCGCCGATATGGCTGCCGCTGCCGATATGGGCTATACATACGGTGTGTATAGCATGGCAGCAGGAGATTCAATACGCCACGGCACGTATGTTACCATCTGGAAAAAACAGGCAGACGGCAGGTGAAAATTTGTACTGGATTCCGGTAATGAAGGAATAGGAAAGGAAGGGGATGATGATCTGCAGATACAGCAGAATTAAAAGGATAATGAAATTTAGCTTTTCAATTATCATAATTGATATTAAAAATCGTTTTCTTTGCACGCAAACCGGCTATAATACATGAAACCCAATATTGCTTTCGTTACCGGCGGCTATTCAGGCGAATCGGTTATATCTTATAAAAGCGCCATTACCATTGAGCATAATATTGATAAGGATAAATACAATGTATATACTATAGATATTACTCCTTCCGGCTGGTTTTACAGAACAGGTGATCACAGTATACCGGTAGATAAAAATGACTTTTCCGTGAATCATAACGGAACGGTTACAAAATTCGATGCTGTTTTGATTGGTATACACGGCACACCGGGAGAAGACGGTAAGCTGCAGGGGTATTTTGACCTGCTGAACCTGCCCTACACCTCATGCGATGCGGCTACTTCAGCGCTTACCTTTAATAAACGGTATACGGTGGCTGTAGCTGCTTTTGCAGGAATTAAGGTAGCCCGGTCGGTACACCTTTTCAAAAACAGCGCCCTTTTGCCGGATAATATCTTGGAACAATTAAAGCTGCCTGTATTTGTAAAGCCCAATAACGGGGGATCAAGTATTGGCATGAGTAAGGTTAATGTGCCGGAAGAGCTTCCTGCGGCCCTGGAAAAAGCTTTTAAAGAAGATGACCAGGTGTTGGTGGAAGAGTTTATAAAAGGAAGAGAGTTTACAATAGGTGTGTTTAAAACCGGAGGGGAGATCATTACACTGCCTATTACGGAAGTAAGCACCAGCAAAGACTTTTTTGATTATGAAGCGAAATATACGGCAGGGATGTCAACGGAAGTTACGCCTGCTGAAGTTTCGGAAACAGTTGCAGAAAAGATAAGGCAAAATGCCAGGAAGGTATACGGGCTGTTCAATTGCCGTGGCATTGTAAGAATGGATTTTATTTATAACGAAGAAAATGAATTTCCTTATCTGCTCGAAATTAATACGGTTCCGGGTCAGAGCGAAGCCAGCATTGTTCCGCAACAGGTAAGGGCATTTAATTGGACCCTGAAAGCATTTTATTCGGCGTTAATTGATGAAGCGCTGTTGTCAGGAAAATAAAGAATGGCATTATCCAAAATGCCGGAACGAAGGATGCCGGTTTTAAGATTTTATCAAAGAATATGTTTACAATAATAACTCGACGTCCGTTATGGGTCAATATACTGGTTGCAGTGGTTATCCTTTTCCTGCTTGTTTTTATTTTTTTTCAGTCGCTGCAATACTTTACCCATCATGGCACCTACCTTAAGGTTCCGGATGTGGGCAATAAAAATATTAAAGAAGCTACCGCTTTATTGAATAAGCAGGGCTTTGATGTATGGGTGCAGGATTCTGTTTATTATGATACGCTTGCGCCGCTTGCTGTGGTAAAACAATTTCCGGAGCCGGATGCTTCCGTAAAAGTGAACCGGATCGTGTATTTAACGGTAAACCGGGCGGTTCCTCCCGTAATAGAAATGCCTAACCTGGTGGGAATGAGCTTTAGGAATGCGGAGCTTGAGTTAAAAGCGAGGGGCCTGAAACTGGGAGATACATCCTATAAGCCGGATATAGCTAAAAACGCGGTTTTAGAACAATCTTTGGATAATAAAGCAATTAAGCCCGGAACCAAAATTACAATGGGGGCTACAATAGCATTGGTTTTAGGAGCCGGAATAGGCAGTGCTGAAATGCCGGTACCCGACCTTTTTGGAATGAATTATGAAGAAGCTATTACTTTATTGGAAGCCAATGGCATTATACCAGGGAGCGTTATACCGGACGGATCAATACAGGATACCGGTGCTTCTTTTGTGTTCAGGCAGCAGCCCGAACGGTATAATGAAAATGGCAGCCTTAACCGGATACGCCGGGGGCAAATGATAGATGTTTGGATATCGGCAAACAGGCCGGTCAAAAAAACAGACAGCACGCAGGCGCTTTTACCCAACGCTGAGCCATCTTTAAACGAATATTAATAAATATAGTATAAACTACGGGAATGCAAACCATAACAGCGGAAGAATTAAAAGCAAGGATAGACGCGGGTGAGCAGCTTCACCTGATAGATGTTCGCGAGCCCCATGAAAACGCGGAATTCAATATTGGCGGTATTCTTTTACCTGTTGGGCATATCCGGAATATGAACATTGATGAAATTGAAGCGCTGAAAGAAAAAGAAGTAATATGCTATTGCCGGAGCGGTAACCGGAGCGGGCAGGCCTGCCTGATTTTGGATACACTGGGTTTTACCAATACCCGGAATCTTGCAGGAGGTATGCTGGAGTGGCAGAAGAAGTATAAAGATTAATTTTTTACAGGTCTTGCCGGTAGGGGTAACAATGTTGGAGTATTACTGATATCACACCGTTACCGCTTCATTAATTAAATGTTAGGAGATCATTATATAATATAAATATATTATTTGTATAAATATCATAATAAATTTTTTGTGTTATCTGGTTGAAGAAAATAGTTTTATGTATAATTGATTAAAGATAAAAAGGGTAGAAAGTTAGTTAATGTTCGTTTTTTTTTTCATCTTTGCAACGGATTGTTTCTTTTTACTCTCTACTAAGCGAATAACCCCCAATCTCCTATCCTCGGAAAGTTTGTTCTGAGTTAGATGAAATCAATTTTCCAGTATCGTTAATGTTTTACCAAAAATAATTTGCCTGTTATATTATTTCAGGCAGGTCAGTTTTGTTCACAAATCCTTAATTCCAGTATTGTATTCAAAAACCTGGTAATTATTTTGTTATCCGAAGTCTAATACTGTACTGAAGTATGAAAATTTTTTACGACAAACCCTTCACTGTTCCGCGTTGGATCATTTTAATGGCAGATACAGTGATTGTAACTGCATCTTTCGCACTGTCTTATTTCATTTTAAAACAATTCCATTTCCCGGTTTTGGTTCGCGGTCATTTTTTTATACATGCAGGGCTCTTCAGCTTATTATCCCTTGCTGTATTTTACTTTATGCGAATTTATACGGGGCTTATCCGCTATTCCAATACAAAGGATATGTTCAGGATATTTTCCGCTATCCTGGTGGTTAGCTTAGTTTATCCTTTTGTTTCGGGAGTAATTGCCGGGCGGCTGTATCATATTCCTTCGCTCGATATGCCTACTTTACTGGTACTGAACTTCTTTATCAGCTCTTCCCTGCTCATCCTGTTCCGTACGTCCATTAAAGAAATATATATCCTCGCAAAAGGTTATGCAATGACGGATGTAAAGAAGGTATTGATCTACGGATCAGATAATCACGCCATCCTTATTAAGCAGGCAATTGAAGCGGCAGGTAATCATAAATTTGTGGTGAGCGGCTTTATCCAGTCTGGTGGTCAGAAGATCAACAGCACGATAGAGCAAAAAAGAGTATACCATACACGGGAACTGCCGGAATTGCACAAAAAGCTTGCTATTGATAAGCTCATTCTTCCCAATGGACAGTCGGGTAAGCCGGAGTTCAGGGCCATTATAGATTGTTGCTTAAATTTAGGCATTAAGGTTCAAACCGTACCTCCCTCCGAGCAATGGGTAAGCGGTAAGCTTAGCCTGGGCCAGATGCAGGATCTTAAAATTGAGGATCTGCTTCCGCGTAAACCTATTCAAATCAATAACCAGCTGGTGTCTGAAGAAATATTCGGCAAAAGAGTGCTCATTACAGGCGCCGCCGGTTCTATCGGATCTGAAATTGTAAGGCAGGTTATGTCTTACCATCCTGAAATGGTTATATTGTGTGATCAGGCAGAATCCCCGCTTCATGAAACACAATTGGAATTAGAAGAAAAGTACCCGTCTGCCAAAATAAAAACGTTTATTGCCAGCATAAGGAATTTGAGAAGGATGCTGATCCCTTTCAAAGAATATCGTCCGCATATCGTATTTCACGCGGCAGCGTATAAGCACGTTCCCATGATGGAGAAACATCCGGAAGAAGCCATTCTTACCAATGTAATGGGCACAAGAAATATGGCTGATCTGTCTGTTTGTTTTGGTGTGGAAAAATTTGTAATGATTTCCACTGATAAAGCGGTTAATCCAACAAACATCATGGGCGCCTCCAAGCGTATTGCTGAAACCTATGTGCAATCGCTTAATCACGCGTCTAATAATCCGCCCGCCGCGGAATTTCTTTCCCGGCTTATACAGGATGATGACGATGATTCTATAACGGTTACGGCCAATGTAAAAACCAAATTTATTACTACACGGTTTGGCAATGTGCTCGGATCCAACGGTTCTGTTATTCCCCGTTTCCGTGCCCAGATACAGCATGGCGGACCTATAACGGTTACGCATCCAGATATCACCCGGTACTTTATGACCATACCCGAAGCGGTACAATTGGTTTTAGAGGCGGCTACAATGGGACATGGGGGAGAGATATTTATTTTTGATATGGGTGAGCCGGTTAAAATTGCTGACCTGGCGGTAAATATGATCAAACTGTCGGGACTGGTTCCGGATAAAGATATTAATATCGTTTATACAGGCTTGCGCCCGGGAGAAAAATTATATGAAGAGTTGCTAAACGAAAAGGAAAAGACCCTGCCTACCCATCACGAAAAGATAAAAATCGCAAAAGTGGTGTCCCGGTCATATAAAGAAGTGCTTAATGATATTGAGAGTTTAACCGACTTATGCAAGCAGGGAGATCATTTTAAGCTGGTAGGAAAAATGAAACTGATCATTCCTGAGTTTATCAGCAATAATTCTGAATTTTCAAAGCTTGATGAGGTTAGTAAAGCCAGGAAGAAGGTTTTATTTATTCCTGCGTTTACCGATGCTGTGAAAATGCAATAATTTAAAAATAGTGAGATGTTAAAAGGGATGAAGCTTTATGTTTTATCCCTTTTTTGCGTACTACCTATATCTATGGCCGCTCAGCTCATATTGCAGCCAACCACACGCTGATAGCCACTGTTGTGTTCATTCGGTACACGAAAAAATGAAATGTCAATAGTTAAAAGAATGAATTGATCCTCATCCGGTAACCGGGGGTCATGGGCATTAAGCAAATAAATATAGCACAGCTTAACGATTTACCTGGTATAATTTGGCGCTTCCCGGGTAATTTCTATATCATGCGCGTGGCTTTCGTTCATGCCGGCATTGGTTATTTTAATGAACTGTGCTTTTTGCAGTTCAGTAATGCTAGCGGCGCCGCAATACCCCATTCCGGAGCGTAATCCGCCCGTATATTGGTATACAATTTCACTCAGGTTGCCTTTAAAGGCTACACGCCCTTCAATGCCTTCAGGTACATATTTTTTAACATCATCTTCAACATCCTGGAAGTAGCGGTCGCCGCTTCCCTGGCCCATGGCGCCTAAAGAGCCCATGCCCCTGTATTGTTTAAATTTGCGGCCTTCATATATGATCGTATCGCCAGGACTTTCCTCCGTTCCTGCAAAAACGCTTCCCATCATTACCACATTGGCTCCTGCAGCCAGGGCCTTCACCATGTCGCCGGTATAACGTATGCCGCCGTCGGCTATAAGCGGCACATTCAATTTATGAAGCACCGAAGCAGCTTCCATAATGGCTGTAATTTGCGGAACGCCTGCGCCGGCCACAATACGGGTAGTGCAAATAGATCCGGGACCAATGCCTACTTTAACAGCGTCTGCACCTGCTTCTGCCAGCGCTTTGGCGCCTGCAGCGGTTCCTACGTTTCCGGCAATAACCTGTAGTTTTTTAAAATTCTTTTTCAGCTTTTTCAGCGATTCTATTACCTTGGCGCTATGCCCGTGTGCGCTATCTAAACAAACAATGTCTACGCCTATTTGTTGCAGGGCCGACGCCCTGTCCAGCAGGTCGGTGGTTATGCCTAGCGCCGCGCCGGTAAGCAAACGGCCGAAGCTGTCTTTTACGGCATTAGGATGACTTTGCAATTGTAAAATGTCACGGTAGGTAACCAGTCCGGTTAATTGTCCGTTTTTATTAATAACCGGCAGCTTTTCAATTTTATACTGGCTGAGTATTTTTTTTGCTTTGGCAAGGTCTGTTCCTTCAGGAGCCGTAATCAGGTTTTCCGTTGTCATTACTTCACTCACCTTTTTCTTCAGGGAGGTTTCAAAACGCAGGTCGCGGTTAGTAAGGATGCCTACTAGCTTCTTATTAATATCTACAATGGGAATGCCGCCTATTTTGTTTTCGCGCATTAGCTTCAATGCATCACCGATAGTGGCGTCTACGCGCAGGGTTATGGGATCAAGTATTAGCCCGCTTTCACTGCGCTTTACTTTCCGCACCTGTTCGGCCTGTCTTTCAATAGTCATGTTTTTATGCAAAATGCCCAAACCGCCTTCCCTGGCCAAAGCAATTGCCAGATCGGCTTCCGTTACGGTATCCATAGCGGCGGAAAGCAGGGGAATATTTAATGTAATGCTTTTGGTAAGCTTTGAGCTGATGTCTGCATCGCGGGGAAGTACCTGTGAGTAAGCCGGCATAAGCAGCACATCATCAAAGGTTAAACCTTCACCAAAAAATTTCTGGGAGAATTTGTCTTTAGCGGAGTTGATTATTGTTGCCATGTGCAAAGATAGGGTAGCAGATAAATAGCTTCCAAATTTTGTTATAAAGGAATTGTATTCGCTTATAAAAGCTTGTATATTTTTCCGGGCAAACAGGTTATTATTCCCTGTAATTCAAGGTTTAGCATAGCTGCGGCTATCGTGCTGCTGCTGAAATTGCACCGGGGCGTGATCTCATCAATAGAAGCGGTTTCTTTTTCCCCGATGATTTTCATGATCATTTTTTCCTCTGCTGTCAGTTCCAGGAACAATTCTTTTTGTATTGCCTTTTTCTTTACGGGCGCTTCGCTCCAGTTCATAAAATCAAGCAGTTCCTTACCGGATGTTATTAAAGCAGCCTTATTGCTCCTGATCAGGTAATTACAGCCGGCACTTTTTACATCGGTTGTTTTGCCGGGCAGCGCAAACACATCTTTATTATAATTGTTGGCCAGCTCTGCTGTAATCATGCTGCCACCGTTAACTTGGGTTTCTATTACCAGTGTAGCATCTGCCATACCTGCTACAATGCGGTTTCGCTTTGGAAAGTTTTGTTTATCGGGTTTAGCGCCCGACATAAAATCTGTGAGCAGCCCGCCATGGGTTGTCATTTCTTTTGCCAGTGTTTTATTAGCGGAGGGGTAAATACGGTCGAGCCCGTGCGCCAATACCCCAATAGTTAATAATTTGTTTTTCAATGCCGCTTTGTGTGCCAGCGCATCAATGCCGTAAGCAAGCCCGCTTACCACAAGCACATGATGCGATGCCATATCTTCAATTATTTTTCCGGTCATTTCTTTTCCGTAATCGGTATGGCTGCGGGTACCAATAACTGCCATAATTTTATGGTGGTTGAGGTCGGCGTTTCCTTTATAGTATAACAGCGAGGGCGCATCATAGCAATGCAGCAGGCGTTTAGGGTAACCTGCATCGGTTTGCCTGAGCACGGTAATGTTGTATCGCTCAATAAAACGGAGTTCTTCTTCAGCCCGCTGAAAATTGCTGAACGTTTTGATGCTTTCAGACCGGATAGTACCAATGCCGGGAAATTTATCAAGACTGGATTTGCGTGCGGCAAAAATTTTCTCCGCATCACCAAAGTGTTGTAATAATTCTTTTGCATGTACATCCCCTATCTGGGGAACCATGGTTAGCGCAATATGGTAAAGAAGATCGCTGTGCATGGTGCAGGCGATAATGGTGCTTGTTCTAAAATAAATATAATCCTAAAAAAAGGATACAGGAAGAATGCGAAACGATATAAAAAACCCCCTCCCGATAAATCGGGGGAGGGGTACTAATCTTTTAACCGTTAACCATTAAACCTTATCCTATGAAAAGCCGAATATAAAGCGTTTTTTTAATTTAAGCATTCCTATGCCATAATTTTTTTTGCTTTTAAGGCAGGAGATAACTGAAAGCCGTTTTTTTGCTGAAATCCTGTTGAAATAAACAGAAAGGAAGGGTTAAGAGAAAGTATATTAAAATACGTGTAATATGAAAAATAAAGGGCTGGATAGACATCCTGCCCCGTTTCTAAATCCAATATCCTATGAAAAACCAATAAATAGACCAGTATTAGGCAGTAAACGTTGCATGGCATTTGGGATTTTTTTTAAGTGCATCCTCTTAGACCAGTTATATTGCAAATTGCGGCAGAAATTAAGATGAAAGGGAAGCTGCATGAAGTATATATACGAAAAAAGGGCTGGATAGAAATCCTGCCCCGTTTTAAATCCAATATCCTATGAAAAACCAGACATATAACGATATACCTGATTCTTATATTGTTGCGACAAAAAATTATTTCCAGGTTTGTATAAAATCCTTCCTGTATGTTTCAAAGGGGGTTTTGCCGTAATGATCTTCACCAAAGTATTTTAAAACAAGCTCCATGTCGGGCGGCTTTAAATATCCCGGGATCACCTGCGGGGCCGAACCATCGGCAGGTAAAATAACAGTTGAAGGATAGGAAAGCTGCCCGCCGGTTAACAGAATGGCATAATCGTGTACCCTGTACTGATCGTTGTATTTGAATTGCCGTCCGCGCCAGGTAAGCACTTCCTTTGTTTCCGCATTTAATTTTACAGGATAGAACTTATCGTTAAGGTATTGAATTACATCAGGGTTGGTATAGGTATTCCTGTCCATTACTTTGCACCATCCGCACCAGTCGGTATACAGGTCAATAAGGATGTCTTTCTTTTGGGTTGCCATGCCGGCTTCTGCCTGGGCAAGGGTTAACCATTCCAGCTTTTCATTCTTGCGGGTAATTATGGTGGTGTCTTTGTAATAGTAAGACATGCCTGCCGATGCTTCGGCGCCGGGAATACAGGCAATTAGGCCAATAGAAAGGAAAATGCCGGATATTTGCATTGAATTCGTTTAATGTTACAAATATAACTCACAATTGAAGCGAAAAATTGTTATTGCTGTTACCGGCGCCAGCGGGTCTTTATATGCCCGGCAACTGGTTGATAAATTATTGGCCATACCCGGGCAGTGGAATGAGCTTGCACTGGTAATTACAGACAATGCAAAAACAGTATGGAAAACAGAATTGGGCAACGATTCCTTTAATCAATATACTGTTAATATTTACGACAAAAATGATTTTAACGCGCCTTTTGCCTCGGGTTCAGGCCAGTTTGATACGATGATCATTATCCCCTGTTCTATGGGCACCCTGGGAAGAATAGCCACCGGTGTTTCAAACGACCTGATTACAAGAGCTGCCGACGTAATACTTAAAGAAAGAAGAAAGCTGGTTTGTGTGGTAAGAGATACGCCCTATAATCTTATGCATATCCGTAATATGGAAACTGTTACTGTAGCTGGCGGAATTATTTGCCCCGCTACACCATCATTTTACAGCCGCCCGCAAACCATTGAAGCCGTTGCCGCAACGGTAGTAGACAGGGTGCTTGATCTTTGCGGATTTACTATTGCTTCATTCCGTTGGGGTGCAAATGATGCGGGTCCATCATCACCAGGTCATCCATAAAAACAATGTGGCGATTATTTTTTATTTCCTGCCATTCTTAAAAAAACAGGTTTAAGTCGAAAACATACATGTAACTTGTAACCCACAGCTCAGAATCTGATAGCTGACTGCTGACCGCTCCTACTGCAAATCTATCACTTCAACCCCCGGGTATTTAGCCGTATTAAAAACAAAAAAGCTGTTGTCTATTTTTGGGTTGGGAACAAAGCTGGTAACATTATATAAATAGCGGTTGCCGTTTTTTTCAAACAGCCTTGTAGATACAATATTCTTTGTGGCTTTATCTACTAACACCAGCACTTTGAAAAATGCTTTGTTTTTATCGGTAGGTGTTAATTCTATTTCCTGTAATGTTTTGCCTCCCTCTTTTTTTTCGCCATTCAGCTTATATAAAAAGTCCTTTTCATAAAAATTTGTAAATATTTTTTGAGGTGTAAAACTCTCTCCGGCGGGGTCAAATTTACTCACCTGCACCTCGTTGGCGCTTTTGTCGTAGGTCCATATTTTCTGCGCATTACAATAGATTTGCTGGTCGGTTAATTCTACTTTATACTGATTTCCCTTCATATAAGCTGTTCCTTTTTTAGTTCCCTGCACTTTGCCCGCCGCATTTTCAATTTGCAGCACAAAATCAGCTTTTACCGATTGGTAGGTTTTAAATTTAGCCGTTACCCCATCTAATATTTTTTTAGCATCGGGGTCATTGGTTCCCAGGGTATTAACGGAATTTTGCGCGAATCCTGTAATGGAAAATAAAGCCAGTAGCACTGTAATAGTTGATATTCCTTTCATTATTTTTTTATTGGTGGGCAAAGATAGTTATTTCAAAGACTGCGGCAACAGCCGTATAGTTTAAAATGAGATAGTGGTTACCGCATATTTATTTTATAAAGCCTGCAAAAATGTATCCAGTTCCATTTCTGTTTTGAATAACACATCTCTTGCTTTGCTTCCCTGGTTAGGTCCTACAATGCCTGCCGACTCTAATTGATCCATTAAGCGGCCTGCACGGTTGTATCCTAATTTCATACGGCGCTGTAATAATGATGTGGAGCCGATCTGGCTTTGCACAATAAGCTTTGCTGCTTCTTCAAACAAAGGATCCCGGTTGCCGGAATCAAAATCCCTTCCCTCCAGCTCTTTTTCGTCAATATATTCCGGCAAATAAAAAGGCTGGGGGTATCCTCTTTGTTCGCCAATAAAATCAACTACTTTTTCTACTTCAGGAGTATCCACAAAAGCGCATTGTACCCTTGTTATTTCCCCGTTATACGATACCAGCATGTCGCCCCTGCCGATCAGTTGCTCTGCACCGCCTGTATCTAAAATAGTGCGGGAATCAATTTTAGAAGAAACCTTAAATGCTACCCTGGCCGGGAAGTTGGCTTTAATGGTTCCTGTAATGATGTTAACCGAGGGACGCTGGGTGGCAATGATAAGGTGGATACCAACCGCCCTGGCCAATTGTGCCAGGCGTGCAATAGGCATTTCAATTTCTTTGCCCGCCGTCATAATCAGGTCTGCGAATTCATCTATTACCAAAACAATAAAAGGCAAAAACTGGTGGCCTTTTTCAGGGTTAAGCCGCCTGGCTACAAATTTTTCATTGTACTCTCTTATATTGCGGCAGCCCGCTTCTTTCAGCAGGTCATAGCGGTTATCCATTTCAATGCACAACGCGTTGAGGGTGTGTACCACTTTTTTGGTATCTGTAATGATGGATTCTTCTTCTCCGGGCAGCTTGGCCAGGAAATGCTTTTCAATGAGCCGGTACAGGCTCAGCTCCACTTTTTTAGGATCAACCATCACTAATTTTAGCTGTGACGGATGTTTCTTATACAACAGCGATACCAGTATAGCGTTAATGCCAACAGATTTTCCCTGTCCGGTTGCGCCTGCCATCAACAGGTGGGGCATCGTGGCAAGGTCAACAATAAAATGCTCGTTATCTATTTTTTTGCCGAGGGCTATGGGCAACGAAAATTTATTTTGCTGGAACCGGTCTGTAGATAAAAGTCCCTTCATGCTCACAATCGTCTTCTTTACATTGGGCACCTCAATACCAATGGTGCCTTTTCCGGGAATGGGGGCGATGATGCGTATGCCCAGGGCAGCAAGGCTTAGGGCTATATCATCTTCCAGGTTTTTGATGCGTGAAATACGAACGCCTGCCGCGGGAACGATCTCATACAGGGTAACGGTGGGGCCTACTGTAGCTGATATCTGGCGGATGTCAATATCATAGTTCTTCAGCGTATTGATGATCTGGTGCTTGTTGGCTTCCAGTTCCGAAGCATCCAGCACAATTTTTTCACTGCCATGTGTTTCTAACAGATCAAGCGATGGATATTTATAATCTTTAAGATCAAGAACAGGGTCATAAGGCGGCAGGTTTTGCACTTTCTTTACCGCTGTGTCTTCTTCCGGGTGCAACATTTCCTCAGCAATTTCTTCCGCTTCATTCATAGCATTGATCTGCAATTCTAACTCCTCAGCGGTTTTCTTTCTTGATTTGGGTATAACCGTGGTTTGCGGTATTACCGGCTCAGGTTCGGTTTCAGACAGTGTAAATTGATCATCCGGCTCACCCATGCCTGGCGGGTTGATCACTACAACCCCTCCATGATGTTTCAGGGTATTGCCTTTGGCATCTTTGCCTATATTTTCTTCCGTAAACAACTTTGCTTCTTCCGTAAAAGAATTATCTACCGGCACCAGTTTCCCGTTCCCGTTTTGGGTTTTATATTTTAATCTTTTGGCGGGTAGTGAAAAAGAAGGGTTGAAGCGCCATATAAAATAAGCAAAGCCGCAGGCCAGCAATAGCGCCGCCGTGCCTATTTCGCCCAATAAGCCTCTAAACCAGTTGCTGGTTATATTGCCTGTTTCGCCTCCCCATGGAAAACCATTGCCGTGTGTAATAAAGGCTAAAGCGGTACTGAAAAACAGTAATCCCACCACCACATACCTGAAGTTGCGCCAGGGTGAGAATATTTTTTCACCGAACAATAAATTTACTCCTGTTATAAAAAAGAAACTGCAAAAGAGGTACGACGATAAACCAAAACCTTTGTAAAAAAATATATGGGATATATAAGCGCCTATGCGCCCGAGCAGGTTGGCCGCTTTTATATCTTCCCCGAATAAGAATGCCGAAAAACCCTGGAATACTTTATCCTGGTCCTGCCGCCAGGTAAAAAGATAAGAGGTAAATGCTATAAAAAGAAAAAATGCCGTAAGCAGCAACACGCTTCCCAATATTTTATGGGTACGTTCATCCTTTACCAGTGCCTTTACTTTAACCTTTTCGGTTTTGTCGCTGGTAAGTTTTTCAGGATCAGGAGACTTGGACTTATTGTTTTTTAATTTATTAGCCATGCAATACGAAACGTATTTTTATATTCAGACGGGACTTTTTCCCGATAGGCAAAGATAAGGTGTTTGCGGGGGAGTTTGTGTTGCGGAAGACAGGTACAAGTTGCAGGGTGCAAGTAAGGGGTACAGGATACAAGTTCTAAGGTGTGCAAACCATAAACTACAAACCATAAACTACAAATCCGCTTCCCTGAAACCTGTAACTAAATCCGGCTGCTGTTAAGCTTCTCTCACATTGCTTTTTTCTTTTTTTTCACGGTGAACGCTGGGCTTTAAACTTTGAACTAAAAGACAAACCCATCCGGCAATAAAACAAACCCCGCCCAAAGGAGTAATAGCGCCAATGCCTTTAAGTCCTACTGTTTCAGTGGCGTTTAAGTAAGTTAACAGGTATAAGGAACCGCTGAATAAAACAATGCCTGAAATAAAAAGAATACCCGCCCATTCCATTACTTTTCCGGGCATTCTCCTGTATAGGATTCCAACGGCTAACAAAGCGAAAGTGTGGTAAAACTGGTATCTTACGCCGGTTTCAAAAGTAGCTACGGTATCTGCTTCCACTAATTTTTTCAGCGCATGCGCTCCAAATGCCCCCAGTGCAACACTAAGCGCTCCAAGGATGGCAGCGTATTGGATAAATCGTTTAGACATGTTTCCGTTTGATTTCTTCAAAGGTAATATCTGAAATGGATTCTGTGGATAATATTATATGGGCCTTGTTGTAATATTCCTTCCTTTTTTGGATGCTGTTTTTAATAAAATCTTCAATGGCCTGCTCATCTAATTGTTTGATCAGCGGGCGGTGCATCTTTTCCTTTATTAATCTTTCCTTCAGCACGGGCAGGGGAGTATCGAGGTAAATGGTGAGCCCGTTTTCATTCATCCATTGCATATTGTTATAAAAACAGGGCGTGCCGCCTCCTGTGGAAAGGATGAAATTGTTTTCTTTCCCGAAGCTGAGAAGTCTTTCGTGCTCCTGTTCCCTAAAAAAAGTTTCTCCATACCGTTCAAATAGCTGCGGAATGGTTAAGCCGGTATGATGCTCAATTTCAGTGTCTAAGTCAAAAAAGCGTAAATGGTGTTGCTTTGCCCAAAGCTGTCCCCAGTAAGTTTTGCCCGTTCCCATAAAGCCCAGGAGAAAAATTTTCATCGTCTTTGGTTTCACTTAAAAGCATTAAAACCTGTTATATCCATACCGGTTATCAGCAAATGTATATCATGCGTTCCTTCATAGGTGATTACGCTTTCAAGGTTCATCATATGGCGCATTACCGAATATTCACCCGTAATACCCATGCCTCCGAGCATTTGCCTGGCATCGCGGCATATATTGGTGGCCACTTCGCAGCCGTTGCGTTTGGCCATGCTCACCTGCTGGGGTGTTGCTTTTCCTTCATTCATTAATACCGCAACCCTCCAGTTCAGCAACTGGGCTTTGCTGATCTCCGTGATCATTTCGGCTAATTTTTTTTGCTGCAATTGAAAGCCGCCTATCGGGCGATCGAATTGTATTCTTTCTTTGGCGTATCTTAAAGCAGTATCATAGCAATCCATTGCCGCACCTGTGCTTCCCCATGCTATGCCAAACCGGGCCTTGGTTAAACAGCCTAAGGGAGCTTTCAATCCTTTGGCGTTGGGCAGTATATTTTCTTTAGGCACTTTAACGTTGTCAAAAACCAGTTCACCCGTGGCGGATGCCCGCAGGCTCCATTTACCATGGGTAGTGGGTGTACTGAATCCTTCCATGCCCCTTTCCACGATCAGTCCGCGGATATCGCCATTGTCGTCTTTGGCCCATACCACGGCCACATGCGCATAAGGCGCGTTGCTGATCCACATTTTAGCACCGTTTAATACTACATGGTCTCCGGCATCGGTAAAACGGGTAAGCATACCTGCCGGGTCGGAACCATGACCGGGCTCCGTTAAGCCAAAGCAGCCCAGCCACTCGCCGCTGGCTAATTTTGGCAAATACTTTTTTCGCTGCGCCTCGCTGCCATACTCATAAATAGGGAACATTACTAAGCTGCCCTGCACAGATGCGGTAGAACGTACCCCGCTGTCGCCTCTTTCCAGTTCCTGCATCATAAGTCCATAGCTGATATAATCTAATCCGCCTCCGCCATAAGCAGCAGGGATGGTAGGGCCGAAGCAGCCCATGCCGCCTAATTGTTTAACGATATGTTCAGGAAAAGTGGCTTTTTGGGCATAGTCTTCAATAACAGGGGAAATTTCTTTTTTTACGTAAGCCCTTACACTTTCACGGATCAGCTTTTGTTCTTCCGTAAGCAAATCGTCTAATTGCAAATAATCCGGACTGGTAAACAGGTCTGTACGTGCAGCCATAGTAACTACATTTAAAGGAGCTGCTAAGATAAGTAAATAAAGCCCTAAGCCGGAATTTCGAAATTCGAATGAAAGTTCCAGGAACCAGAGAACAAGAAGCAAACCTGCCTGCGGCAGGCAAGCTTGTCCGCCGGGGCGGATAAAATTCAAATACCAAATGCCAAATCCGAAGCTGCTGTTTACTTAACCATCCGCAAATGGAGTAGGGGAGTGTTAAATCCAGATGCATTAAAAATGATCCCCGAGGATTTTGTATAATGTGTTGTAACACGCTCTTTAGCCACGAATGTCACAAATGGGCACGAATTATTCGTGATAATTAGTGTGATGCGTGGCAGGAGACAGGTCAATGGTTATTCTAAAACATAATTTAAACAGCTTCTTAGTTATTTATTGTACCTTTGCTGCTCTTAATGTTATTGCTTTCCTCTTTGTGTAGTAGTTCATTCTCCTCCATTATAGTGACCGCTTAACCTAAGGCAGATAACGTATCAATTCTTTTTTGATAGCCTTATCACTCTTTTATTACTAAAAAAATTACAAGTGTCATTTAACAATTTGCAGCTTATAGAACCTGTATTACAGGCCCTGAGCAAAGAAGGGTATACCAAACCCACCCCCATCCAGGAAAAATCAATTCCTCCTGTTTTACAAAAAAGAGACCTGCTGGGTTGCGCCCAAACAGGTACCGGAAAAACCGCCGCCTTTACTATTCCTGTTTTGCAGCTGATCCATGAGCAGAAAAAAGCAACTCAATTTTTGCAGCACCCACAGGCTTTAATACTTACGCCCACCCGGGAACTGGCTATACAGATTGGTGAAAGTATTGAGGCTTACGGCAGGTTTTTAAATGTAAAGCATACGGTAATCTTTGGCGGAGTTCCGCAACACAGCCAGGTACAGGCTATCCGCAGAGGAGTAGATATGATAGTGGCTACACCAGGCCGCTTGCTGGATCTGATGCAACAGAAAATGGTATCACTTAGCCATATTCAATATTTTGTACTGGATGAAGCAGACCGCATGCTGGATATGGGATTTATACATGATGTAAAACGCATCATTGCTCAATTGCCCACCCGGCGCCAAACACTTTTTTTCTCAGCAACCATGCCCCCGGCCATTAGTAAGCTGGCATCTGTATTATTGAAAGATCCGGTAAAGGTTGAAGTTACCCCTGTTTCTTCTGTAGTAGAAATCATACAGCAATCCGTTTATTTTGCAGAGAAGAAAAATAAGCAGTCTTTATTGATTCACCTGTTGCAGGACAGATCTATTGAAACCGTATTGGTTTTTACCCAAATGAAGCATGCCGCCGATAAGCTGGCGTATAAGCTTAATGCTGCCGGCATCCGTACCGAGGCTATTCACGGCGACAAGTCGCAGCATTCGCGTCAAAGAGCGCTTGAAAATTTCAAAAGCAGGAAGACCCGTGTATTAGTGGCAACAGATATTGCAGCACGTGGTATTGACATTGAGGAGCTCACCCATGTTATTAACTTCGACCTGCCGAATGTTCCTGAAACCTATGTACACCGTATAGGCCGCACGGGAAGGGCAGGCGCGGAAGGTATTGCCATTTCTTTTTGCGACCAGGGTGAAAAGCCCTTATTGAGCGCTATTCAAAAACTTAACCGGAGAGCCATTCCTGTGGTTAACGGCCATCCTTTTGATATGGATTCCGTTCATAATAGTATCAATAAGGTGCCTTCAGCAAGCCATGTCGGTAACTTCAAGAATATAGGAACTGCCGGTAGAGACAGAAAGCTTTTAAAGCAAAGGACCTATTGAAGAAAATCAGGCAATTAGCGATCAGTACCGGCTTTTATGAGGTGAGTAACAGCTAAGCCAGGCTGGATACTCCTTCTTTCTATATCCCTGCCCGTAGCTGATTGCTGATCGCCTTCTCCCGGATTGTAGGTTTGATATTTATTACACAGGCTCTGTGTTCCTCTGTGCTATTGTGCATCCGTGGTTCATTGTTTTATCTCCGGCAAACAGGTTTTATTTGGCTCTTGCTATTTGTTTTTTGTATTTCTTCGTATCTTACCACTACACACCATCACTATCATAACCTATGACAGAGCGCCTGCTTCAATTTATCTGGCAGATGCAGTATTTTAATAAGGCTGATCTGCACACCGCCGGTAATGAACCATTACAAATCATTCATGCCGGCCAACTCAATACCAACCAGGGTCCCGATTTCCGGGAAGCCAGTCTTAAGATCAATACAACTACCTGGGTGGGTAATATCGAACTGCATGTTAAGGCATCCGACTGGAAGCTGCACCATCACGGTGAGGACAAAAATTACAGGAACATTATATTGCACGTAGTGTGGGAAGATGACCTTTCCGTGCGGGACGAATGCGGCAATGCTATACCCACACTGGTGCTGGAGGATAGGGTATCTAAGTTTTTATTGCAACGATATGAAGAGCTGATGCTTGCCCAAACCGCCATTCCATGCAGCGGCAGCATAACGGTGGTGCCGGAATTAATATGGAGTAGTTGGAAAGCAAGGCTGGTGGCTGAGCGCTTGCAGCGCAAAGCGCAAATCGTTGTGCAGTATCTGAAAGAAACCAACGGGCATTGGGAAGAAGTATTCTGGTGGATGCTGGCCAGGAATTTTGGAATAGCGGTTAACAGCGATGCATTTGAAGCAATCGCCCGGTCGTTACCTGTTAATACGCTGGCCAGGCATAAACACCAGATACACCAGCTGGAAGCTTTTTTAATGGGACAGGCTGGTTTATTAGATGCCGATTTTGAAGAAGATTATCCCCGGATGCTGCAAAAGGAATACCGGTTTTACCGGAAGAAATACCATTTTCTTCCGGTGCATGAGCCCGTTCATTTTTTACGGATGCGGCCGGGTAATTTTCCTACCATCAGGCTGGCTCAGCTGGCAAAGCTTATCCAGCAGTCATCCCGTCTTTTTGGTAAAATAAAAGCTGCTTCCGCGCTACACCAGTTAAAAAAGATGCTAACGGTAACAGCTAACGATTACTGGCATTATCGCTACCGCTTTGATGAGGCTTCATCTTTCAAAGAAAAGGTGCTGGGCAGGCAAATGACGGATAATGTTGTTATTAATACTATTATTCCTGTTGTGTTTGCGTATGGCCATTTGAAGCAGGAGCAGGCATACAAAACCAAAGCACTGCAATGGCTTGAAGAAACTGCTGCAGAGCAAAATAGCATCACCCGTCAATGGACCGCGCTGGGCTTAGTCAATCGTTCGGCATACGATTCCCAGGCCTATATAGAATTAACCAAAACCTATTGCCGCAATAAAAATTGCCTGAGCTGTGCCGTGGGAGCCGCTATTTTAAAACGGTCGGTATAATGTTTCTTAAACCGCCTGTTGCGCCAGAGTATCTTTTTTGAAGTTAAATGCCACATTTATTTTAATATCGGGATGGATGCTGTAGAATACCGGGCAGGTAAGTGCTGCTTTTTCCAGTATCACCTGCTCTTTATCCGTGGCTTTAAAATGATCAGGGAAATGAAATGTTAAATTTAAGCCTCCTATCCTTCGCGGATTACTGTCCATTAGCTTCTCTACCTCCACTTTTACGCCTTTTAGATCAACGTTCATGTCTCTTGCTTTAATGCCCATAATGGTAAGCATGCAACTGGCCAGTGCGGTGGCCACAAGATCGGAGGGGGAAAAACGTTCACCCTTACCCTGGTTGTCCGGGGGAGCGTCTGTTTCAATGCGGGTACCTGATTTTAAATGGGTACAAACGGTGCGAAGGTTTTCTTCGTAAACTACTGTTGAAGTCATTGTGCTATTTTTGTTTAAATTTACGTTTAAAGAACAATAAAATATTTCAGGTGAAAAAAATCATTGCAGCAATTATATGTATTAGCACAACCCTTGGAGCTTTTAGTCAGCAAAGAACGGCTGAACAAAGAAAAGAGGATAAGCGAAATGCAAAAAAAGAAAAGATGAATACGCTAATGCGCCTGGAAGAAGAAGGCATACCATCTTTTCATAAACAGAATGCCTTTGGCATAAAAGTAAATACAGACGGGTGGGGCATATCTTATGAGCTGGGACGCGCCAACTCTGTAACCCGCGCCACCATATTCCAGATAGAGTTCAATGAAAAGAAGCACCGCAAAGAACAAAAAGCCAATCGCCAAACCGATGCCGGCGGCTTTATATTTTTTGGCAACCCTTTCGTTTACGGTAAAAGAAATATTTTTTACCAGTTAAAGCTTGCTGCCGGCCAACAAATTCTGGTTGGAGGCAAAAGCAATAAAAACGGTGTTTCGGTATATGGTATTGGGGCAGGTGGGCTCTCCTTAGGCCTTTTACGCCCGTATTATGTAGAAGTGCAGGACCAGCTAAATGAGAACAGGTATGTTAAATATGATTCGCCCGACAGCTCACTGTTTCTTAACACCGGCAGCATCATCGGAGGCTCGGGCTTAACCAAAGGGTGGAATGAAATGAAGCTTGCCCCCGGTTTGCACGCCAAAACTGCACTGCGCTTTGATTACAACCGGTTCAATACGATCGTATCCGCTATAGAAGGCGGAATAAACGTGGAATATTATTTTAAAGAGATTGAGCAAATGGCATATAACCCTTCGCGGAAATTCTTCGTTAATGCCTACGTATCCTTCTTATTTGGCAAACGGAAGTAAGTCGTTTACTTTTGTATTTCTGAAAACTATTTTACAATTCAAGTTATGAGCGGAGTTTGTGGTACTTCCCCGGAACCGGCGCAGCGCATTAAAAAACCCGATTGGTTAAGAGTAAAGCTGCCTATTGGTGAAAGCTATAAAAATGTAAGGAATTTAGTTGATACCCATAAGTTACATACTATATGTGAAAGCGGCAATTGTCCCAATATGGGCGAATGCTGGGGTGCGGGAACGGCTACTTTTATGATCCTCGGCAATATTTGTACAAGGAGCTGCGGCTTTTGCGCCGTGGCTACCGGCCGGCCGGAAGCGGTGGACTGGGATGAACCCCAGCGCGTAGCCGAAGCTATCTACCTCATGAAAGTAAAGCACGCTGTAATTACTTCGGTAGACAGGGACGAGCTGAAGGATGGGGGTAGCATTATATGGTACAATACCATTAAAGCGGTAAAAGCCTTAAACCCCGGCACCACGCTGGAAACGCTGATCCCTGATTTTAAAGGCGAGAAGGATAATATACAACGCATTATTGATGCTGCGCCGGAAGTAGTGTCACACAACGTTGAAACGGTTGAGCGAATGACAAAACAGGTGCGTATACAGGCCAAATACTGGAGAAGCATGGAAGTGCTCAAATACCTTAAAGAAAAGGGTATGCGAACCAAATCGGGTATCATGCTCGGACTTGGCGAAACGAAGGAAGAGGTTTTGCAAACCATGAGGGATCTCCGGGCCAATAACGTGGATGTAATTACACTCGGGCAATACCTTCAGCCCAGCGGAAGGCATTTGCCTGTTTTACGTTTCGTGCACCCCGATGAGTTTGCAGAATATACAGCAGCCGGTTATGATATGGGCTTCGATTATGTTGAAAGCGGCCCACTGGTACGTTCTTCCTATCACAGCGAAAGGCATGTATTTGAAGGAACGGGCAAAAAGGAATGGCTGAAGAAAAAAGAAATGATGGCAGGGTAGTTGAATATTGTTCATTACTTACCACTCACTCCCTAACAGCAACCGCAACCGGTTTTAACCTGATCAGTTTTAATTTGTTCAGCCCGCGCATAATAAAATAGGTGAGGTCAAACTCAAACCATTTTTTAGCAAAATTGGCGCTGTCTTTTGCATAGTGGTGATTGTTCTGGAACAATTCACCCATCAGCAGTATTCCCCACGGTGAAGAATTCTTTGAATGGTCGCCATTGTCGAAGTTACTGTAGCCGTATTTGTGTCCGCACCAGTTCACAATAGCGCCCTGAATGGGCCCCATAAGAAAATGAATGGGTAACAACAGGAACCACCACCAACTGGGCGCAAAGAAAAAATATACTGCAAAATAGGCAACGCCAAAAGCGGTTCTGGTAATCATGCTGGTGCCAAAGCGGTCGAGCTTGTTCCACACAGGAAGGTATTCCTCTGTAAATTGTTTGTCGGGAACATTTTTGCCCGTAATAAAAGCGCTGTAAATAGCCGCGGTATGCATCATCATCTGCCAGATATCTTTAAAAAAGTGAGGCGAATGCGGATCTTTTTCGGTGTCGCTGAACGTGTGATGCATCCTGTGCATTACACCATACGCCCTTGGAACCAGGTAAGAAGAGCCCTGGGCAAACCAGGTTAGAAAATAAATAAGCTTTTCTCCGAATTTAGATGTGGTATACATCTGGTGAGAGGCGTAGCGATGCAAAAAGAAAGAATGAAAAAACAATGATAAAAACCAATGGGCAAAAAAGAATATTAAAATAACGGTCATTATTATCAATTAAAACCAAAACAGCAAATATAAAGATATCTGCAGACTTAGGAATGATATTGCCTGAAATTTGGCTTAAGTTTTTGTAATCCGGATCAATGCATCCTGCCGGTACTAAAAGGCTGATCATAAAAATAATGGATACACCTGTTCTGCCTGTTTAATATAATATCAATTGCACTTACCTTTGCCCGATAGCAGGAAATTATACCACTTTAAGCTATTCACCTCAATGACAAAAAAACTGAGTCAGCATATTTTTAACAAGCAGCAGGCTTTGGAAGATGTGCCTCCTAATGAAACGATTGCGCAATGGGCTTCCAAACTTATTTGTTTATTATTTCCGGAGCTGTCTGCCCGTGATTATGATTCTGCAGAGGAGGTTGACAACACCTTTAAAAGCTTGGAAACAGAACTTACCTCCATGCTGAATGCAACAAAAGCCTGTTGCGACTGCAATAATGAATTTATATCCAACCGGTTCTTTAATAGCGCACCTGAATTATACCGCATCTTAAATACAGATGTGGAAGCCATTTTAAATGGCGATCCCGCAGCAAAAAGTGAGTTTGAGGTAATCAGGGCTTATCCCGGATTTTATGCTTTATGCTTTTACCGCATTGCGCACCAGTTGCTATTGCTTGAGGTTCCGCTGCTGCCCAGGATCCTTACGGAATATGCCCATTCAAAAACGGGTATTGATATACATCCGGGTGCAAAAATAGGAGAGCACTTTTATGTTGATCATGGTACCGGGATAGTGATTGGCGAAACGGCTGTAATCGGAAACTATGTGAAACTTTACCAGGGTGTTACCTTAGGGGCTTTGAGCGTAGACAAAAGTATGGTTTTCATGAAGCGCCATCCCACTGTAGAAGATAATGTTATTATATATTCTAACGCAACGGTACTCGGCGGTGATACCATAATCGGTCATAACAGCATTATCGGTGGTAACGTATGGCTTACGCATAGTGTTCCGGCCGGGTCATTTGTATATCATAATACTAATATTATAATAGAAGAAAGAAAGATAAAAAACAACGTATAATGGCATCCGTAGCAGATTTAATAGGTAATACCCCGCTTGTTGAGCTTCAGAAATTAAGCACAAACAGTAATGTAAAGATATTAGCCAAGCTGGAAGGCGATAACCCGGGCGGAAGCATAAAGGACCGCCCTGTGTTTAATATGATTAAAAGTGGGCTGGAGAGGGGCGATATCAATAAAACTACCAAACTAATAGAGGCAACAAGCGGAAATACAGGTATAGCCATGGCATTGGCCGCTAACCTGTTTGAACTGGAAGTGGAGCTGGTATTGCCTTCTAACTCAACGCGGGAACGGGTTTTAACAATGGAGGCATACGGGGCAAAAGTTACCCTGCTCGAAAGCATAGAAGCCTGCAGAGACTATGCCGAAGAAAAGGCTGCCCGGGGAGATTATTACCTGCTTAACCAGTTTGCCAATCCTGATAATGTATCGGCACATTATAAAACAACAGGCCCGGAAATATGGAATGATACCAAAGGCGCCGTTACGCATTTTGTAAGCGCTATGGGCACCACGGGAACAATAATGGGTTGCTCACAATATCTAAAAGAAAAAAATCCGGGTATACAAATCATCGGCTGCCAGCCTACTGAAGACTCGTCTATTCCCGGCATCAGGAGATGGTCTAAGGAATATCTTCCTAAAATTTTCGAGCCACAGCGGGTAGACAGGATCATGGATGTTTCCCAGGCTGAAGCGGTAGCCGTAACCCGCCAGCTCGCGAAAGTTGAAGGCATATTTGCGGGCATGAGTAGCGGAGGAGCTGCGGCAGCAGCAATAAGGTTAAGCAAAGAAATTGCTTCCGGTGTAATCGTTTTTATTGTTTGCGACCGCGGCGACAGGTATTTGAGCAGCGACCTGTTCGGATAAATTGTGTGGCTATAAAGCAATTATTTCATGCGAAACCTGCAGTTGCTCCAGCGCTTCTTTTAAACGATTGCAATGGGTGTCTGTAATAAAAACCTGCCCTTTGTTTTCAACGCATACTTTAAAAAGCAGGTTCTTCATCCTTTTTTCGTCTAATTTTTCAAATATGTCATCCAGTAATAAAAGGGGAGGGAACCCTTTGTGTTGCAGCAATACTTCAAATTCCGCCAGTTTCAGGGCAAACAAAAGGCACTTTCTTTGTCCCTGTGAAGCGGTTGTTTTAAAAGGATAATCTTCCAGTTCCAGTTCAAGATCGTCGCGGTGTATACCCTGCGTGGTGCGTTGCAGCGCTATATCCTTTGCTTTATTTTTGAGCAATATGCTTTTAAAATCGTTTGATTCTAAATGACTTTTATAGGTTATCGTTAATTTTTCTTCATCTGTGGCAATGGAATGATACAACCTGAGTACCACGGGTATAAACCCTTCCAGGAATTGCGAACGCCGGGTATAGATAAAATTGCCTGCCACTATAAGCTGGGCGGAAATAACTTCCATAAGGTTTTCATCCATATGGCCCGTATCGGCCAACTGCTTCAGCAAACTGTTGCGCTGCTGAAGTATTTTATTGTAGTCTATTAAAGTTTGCAGATAGGTGGCGTCTAACTGTGAGATCGTATAGTCTATGAATTTTCTCCGTTCCTCGCTTGCCTGGGTTATGATAGCCACATCATCGGGGGCAATCATTACACAGGGAAATTTGCCGATATGGGCTGCAAACCTGGTGTAATTTTCATTGTCTACACCAAATTCTTTCTTTCCATTCTCTCTTAATACGCAGGTTATATGATGACTGTTATCCTTTAAAGTGATCTGCCCTTCTAACCTGAATCCCTGTTTTCCCTGCTGGGCATTTTGTATATCTGTTTTACCGAAATAGCTTTTTGTAAAACACATATAGTAGATGGCATCCAGCAAATTTGTCTTTCCGCTGCCGTTTTTACCGCAAAAGCCGGTTACATTCCGGGAAAAGGAAAAGTGGGCGTGGCTGTAATTCCGGAACTGTACTAATGATATGTCATCTAATTTAAACAAAGCGCAAATCTATACTGAATCCTGAAAATAAAGCTGAAATTCAGAATTTTGACAGGAGAAGTCTTAGAATTTGAAATTCAGAATTTAAGATTTAACGCATATATTTGCTGCTCAATTTTGCAACGTGAGCGCTACAATAAAAGAAACCGTAAAGTTTACAAAGGAAACTTACCTGTATTGGTACGAATTGATGCTTTTGTTACGCCGTTTTGAAGAAAAGGCCGGGCAGTTGTATGGTATGCAGAAGATCCGCGGCTTTTGCCATTTGTATATTGGGCAGGAGGCTTTAGCGGCAGGCTGTATGACAGCTACGAAACCGGAAGATACATTTATTACAGCCTACCGCGATCACGGGCTGGCTATTGCCAAAGGGGTAAGCGCTAAATCCTGCATGGCCGAACTTTTTGGGAAAGCCACAGGATGCTCAAAGGGAAAGGGAGGAAGCATGCACTTCTTTGGGGTGAAAGAGCGGTTCTTTGGCGGGCATGGTATTGTTGGCGCACAAATCGCTACAGGAGCCGGGCTGGCATTTGCCGAGCAATATAAGGGCACGGACAACATATCGCTTACTTTTTTTGGAGACGGCGCAGCACGCCAGGGGATATTACATGAAACCTTTAACCTGGCAATGATATGGAAGCTGCCTGTAGTTTTCATTTGCGAGAACAACAACTACGCCATGGGAACTTCCGTTCAGCGAACATCTAATGTAATGGATATTTATAAGCTTGCCGATGCATACGATATGCCGGGTGATGCGGTAGACGGTATGAGTCCGGAAGCGGTGCACGAAGCTGTTGGACGTGCGGTAAAGAGAGCCAGGGAAGGTGGCGGACCTACATTGCTGGAAATAAAAACGTACAGGTATAAAGGGCATTCGATGAGCGATCCCGCAAAATACCGGACCAAGGAAGAAGTGGAGGAATATAAAGAACGCGACCCCATTGAATATACCAAAAGCAGATTAATTAAAACCTTTAATGTTACAGAAGAGGAGATTGAAGTGATTAACGAAAGAGTAAAAGCAGAAGTAGACGAATCTGTAAAATTTGCTGAAGAAAGCCCCTGGCCGGATGATGATGAATTATTAAAGGATATCTATAAACAAGAGGACTATCCTTTTATAATGGACTAAATAAACCCGAATTAAAATAATAAAAAAGAATACCGAGTTATACAATGAGTGCAATAAAAAAACACGAAACGGTTAAGCATACAGACAGGCTATTGGACGCGCAGGACTTCTGGGAAAGAAATAATAAAAGCATTATTATTGCCCTGTCTGCTGTAATTGTGCTGATAGGCGGTTATTTTGCATATAAGTACCTGTACCGGCTTCCTGAAGAAAAAAAGGGTGTTGAAGCTATTGCCAAAGCGCAGCAGTATTTTGCCAATGACTCCCTGCAACTGGCATTGAACGGAGATGGCAGGAACGCGGGTTTTTTAAAAGTGATCAGTAAATACGGAGGAACGCCCTCTGGTAATCTTGCCAAACTGTATGCAGGCGAAACCTACCTTCAGTTAGGAGATTATAATAATGCTTTAAAATACCTTAAGGATTTTGACGCTAACGGCTCTGTTCAAACCCAGGCGCTGGTATACGGACTGATGGGAGATGCTTTATCGGAACTGAAGAAAAATGAAGAGGCGCTGGAAAACTATAAAAAAGCAGGTACTACTTTTGAACAAAACGAGGCATTGTCTTCTGAATATTTGTTCAGGGCTGCCAGCCTGTACGAAGTAATGGGTAAAAACAAAGAAGCGATTGAGCTTTTCCAGCAGTTAAAAGATAAATTTCCCAGAACGGAAAGAGGATTTACGGCTGAAAAATACTTAGGCAAATTAGGGGCAACCGATTAATTTGAAATTTCAAATTTCAGATTTTAAATTTATTTGTATCGTCAATGGCTGAAATAACGAACAGTAATTTATATCATTTAGATGCAGGCATTCTACCCAGGGATGCCTGTGTTGTTATAGTGCGTACCGAATGGAATGCGGCAATAGTAGATAGGTTAGAAGAAGGATGCAGGCAAGTTTTAACGGAGCACAGGGTAGCGTTCCGGGTGATTACGGTTCCGGGTGCTTTTGAAGTACCCTTTGGGATATCGGCTTACTGGAATGCTCATTTACAGGGCCAAAACCGGCCCGATGCGTTTATTGCTTTGGCATGCGTGGTAAGAGGCGGCACACCACATTTCGACTATGTTTGCAAAGGAATTACCGATGGCATTGTGCAGCTTAACCTTACCTTACCCGTGCCTTCTGTTTTTGGCGTGCTTACGGTAGATACGGATGAGCAGGCCGAAGAAAGAACCGGCGGAAGGCATGGACACAAAGGAAAAGAAGCGGCTATTACCGCGTTAAAAATGATAGCTTTGAAGGCGTCACTTAATAAAGCTATTTAAATGATTATGCCGGAGGTGTAATTGCCATGGATGTTCAATTATTTGTTCCCTGCTTTATAGACCAGTTGTATCCGCAAACGGCTTTTAATATGATAAAAGTGCTGGAGAAACTGGGGTGTAATGTGCATTACAATACCAACCAAACCTGCTGCGGGCAGCCTGCTTTTAATGCAGGATTCCGGGATGATGCCAGGGATGTATGTCATAAATTTCTTACCGATTTTTCAGGTTCAGGCTATATTGTTTCACCCGGCGCCTCGTGCACGGGGTTTGTAAAAAATTATTACCCGCTCCTGTTTGATAATTCTTCATTGCACAATGAAGTAAAAGACACGGGTAAAAGGATGTTCGAATTCAGCGCATTCCTTACCGACATACTAAAAGTGGAAGATGTAGGCGCCGAATTTTATGGAAAAGCTACTTACCACGATTCCTGCGCCGCCCTGCGTGAGCTGCACATTAAATCGGCCCCGCGCCGGCTGCTTAACCATGTAAAAGGACTTGAACTGGTGGAAATGAATGATGTGGAAACCTGCTGCGGGTTTGGCGGCACCTTTGCGATTAAATTTGAAACAATTGCTGTAGCTATGGGCGATCAGAAAGTGGTTAATGCCGGCAATACCGGCGCCGGTTATATCATATCAACAGATATGAGCTGCCTGATGCATCTTGACGGGGTAATTAAACATAAAGGATTGGCTATTCAAACCATGCATATTGCGGATGTGCTGGCGAGCGGATGGTAATGGATTTGAGATTTGAGATTTTAAATTTGAGATTGCATCGCGCTTCGGGTTATTTAATTTATGGTTTGTGGTTTATGGTTTATTGTTGGCGTTTTGAATTTCGGACTTTCCGCTTCGGATTTGGCATTTGAAATTTATCCGCCCCGGCGGACAGGTTTGGTTCTTGTTATTTGTTTTTTGGTGCTTCCTTTCGGATTTCAAATTCCCGGCTTTGGATTTAGTATTTATTTGTTTCTTCGTATTTTGCCCGAAATCATAAACCTCTCACCATTATGGCATACTGGCTTGTAAAATCGGAACCTTTCAAATACAGCTGGGATCAGCTTGTAAAAGACAAGCAAACTTTCTGGGACGGCGTACGCAATTATGCGGCGCGGAATAACCTTAAAGCGATGAAAAAAGGAGATGAAGTTTTATTTTATCATAGCAATGAGGGGTTGGAAATTGTAGGTATAGCTAAAGTGGCAAAAGAGCACTACCCCGATCCAACGGCTGATGACGATGCATGGGTAGTGGTGGATATAAAGCCTTATAAAAAGCTACGGAAGCCGGTTAGCCTCGCTCAGATCAAGTCAGACAGGCGTTTGGCCGATATGGCACTCGTTAGGCTGGGGCGGCTTTCGGTGCAGCCGGTTACGGAAAACGAATGGCAGATCATTATGGAAATGTCCGCACAATAAAATTTCAGAAATCCGGGTTCACCCCGGTATAATTCAGTGGTGTAATAGCTTTTAATTCTTTTTTAAGGGATGAAGATATCTTAAGGGAATCAATAAAGCCATGCATGGTTTTTTGATTCATGTCCGCCGCGCCCCTCGTAAGTTCCTTTAAAGCTTCATATGGATTGGGATAATGCTCACGTCTTAGAATGGTTTGTATCGCTTCGGCTACTACCGCCCAGTTCTGATCCAGGTCATGCTTTATTTTGGTTTCATTTAATAGTAATTTTCCCAGCCCTTTATCAAAAGATTTTAATGCCAGCATGGTGTGTGCAAATGGAACGCCTATATTTCTCAGCACGGTGGAATCGGTAAGATCGCGCTGCAGCCGCGACACGGGTAGCTTTGCCGAAAGGTGTTCCAGCAGCGCAATGGCCATGCCAAGATTGCCTTCCGCATTTTCAAAATCTATAGGATTTACTTTATGCGGCATTGCCGAAGAGCCTATTTCTCCTTTTTTTACTTTCTGCTTAAAATACTCAAGTGAAATATATGTCCATATATCACGGCAAAAATCAATCAAAATAGTATTGATGCGTTTTATACCGTCAAAGTGAGCGGCGATATGATCATAATGCTCAATCTGGGTAGTAAATTGCTGGCGCTGTAACCCCAGCGAATTGCTGCAAAAATCATTGGCAAACTTTATCCAGTCTGTTTTGGGATACGCCACGTGATGCGCGTTAAAATTACCCGTAGCGCCTCCAAACTTGCAGGAATAAGGGATGGATTGCAGCAGTTGTAATTGCTGGCTTAGCCGTTCCGCAAATACCATGAACTCTTTACCCAAACGGGTAGGCGAAGCCGGCTGCCCGTGTGTGCGCGCCAGCATGGGTATGTTTTTCCAGGTTGCGGCCAGTTTCTTTATTCGTAAAATAAGGGTGGCTATGGCAGGATAGTATTCGTTTTCTAAGGATTCTTTCCATAGTAGCGGTACTGCAGTATTATTTACATCCTGCGAAGTAAGCCCAAAGTGTATCCATTCTTTTAGATGACCGAGCTTTAAGGCATCCAGTTCCTGTTTAATATAGTATTCCACCGCTTTTACATCGTGATTGGTAATTTTTTCTATATTTTTTATTTCAGTTGCCTTACTGGTGGTGAAATGCTGGTATATTGCTTTTAATGCTTTTACCTGCGCGGGTTTTAACGCAAAGTATTTCTTCTGACTTAACGCGATGAAATATTCTATTTCAACAAGGATACGATAGCGGATTAATGCAAATTCAGAAAAATACTGGTCTAAATGATGAACCTGGTTCCTGTATCTGCCATCCACCGGAGAGATGGCAGTAAGCGCTGATAAATCCATTATTGTATAATATTTGAAGTATAATAAAAGGGGATTAGCCTACATTTGCGGGCAAACCTACATGAAAAAGTTGAAAAATTTTTATCGGTACGCAATGGTACAGGTGCATGGATGATTTAATTGAAACCAAACATGAGAAATAAAATAAGCGTTGGCATAATTGATTATCTGAATGTAAAGCCGCTTTTGTATGGTATTAAGCATTCCCGGGTTATTGATGACATAAATATTGTAGAAACTTTTCCTTCCCGGCTCGCTGCAATGCTGCTGTCGGGAGAAGTGGATATGGGGATTGTGCCTGTGGCAGTTATTCCCGAAATGCAGGAATCTTATATTGTTTCGGATTATTGTATCGGATGCAACGGACCCGTAGCAACGGTTTGTTTATTCAGCGAGGTTCCGGTTAACCGCATTGAAACGGTATTGCTAGATTATCAGTCAAAAACATCCGTAACCCTGGCAAGAATATTACTGGAGCAATACTGGAAAATTTCACCTGTGTTTGAGTATGCTACAGACGAAGCGTTCCGGCAGCGCATAACAGGCACCACGGCGGCTGTAGTAATAGGCGACAGGGCATTTGAACAAAGGAGCAAGTCAACATATATCTATGATTTGGGGGAAGCCTGGAAAGACTTTACAGGATTGCCCTTTGTATTTGCCGCCTGGATAGCCAATAAACCCCTGCCCGATGGATTTATTCATGCTTTTAACGAGGCGAATGCATTTGGACTCATGCATATCGAAGAAGTAGTACAGGAAAGCCAGTATAAATTATTTGATCTGAACCAATACTATAAGTACAATGTTAATTATGTGTTAGATGAGAAAAAGAAAGAAGGGCTGGCGGCATTCCTGTTCCTGTTAAAGCAGGTACAATCGCCGGTATAAAGCGGAACGCTTACTGCATACACCGCCTGTACTGTTATTTTTGGTGAACGCTTCATTTTTTTTGGCAGTATCCTCTTGCGCGTTATTTTTGAATAATATTACTCCGATATGGAATGGTTAACAACTCCCGAAGCATGGATCTCGCTGCTAACACTTACGGTGCTGGAAATTGTTCTGGGCATTGATAATATTGTTTTTATTTCTATCATCTCCGGAAAATTACCTCCGCATCAGCAAAAAAAAGCCAGGAGAATAGGCCTGTCGCTTGCAATGATCACGAGAGTACTGTTGTTGCTTTCTATTAGCTGGATAATGACCTTAACGGCTACGCTTTTTAGTATAGGGGAATGGTTTGGCGTAGAAGCGGGCGACTTATTTGAAAAATTAAAAATATCGGGCAGGGATATTATACTTATTGCAGGTGGCCTGTTCCTGATATATAAAAGCACCACCGAAATTCATGAAAGAGTAGAGGGTCACGGAGCGGAAACAGCAAAAAAATCACCAAGGGTCATTTCTTTCAGCAGGGTCATTATTGAAATAATCCTGCTGGATGTGGTATTTTCTCTTGATTCTGTAATTACTGCCGTGGGCATGGCAGATCATATAGAAATAATGATAGCGGCTGTGGTAATAGCGGTATTGATCATGTTCGTTTCAGCAGAAAGGATCAGCAGCTTTGTAAATGATCACCCCACAGTAAAAATGCTGGCATTATCTTTCCTGCTGCTGATCGGCATTTCGCTCATAGCGGAAGGATTAGACCAGCATATCCCCAAAGGGTATATTTATTTCGCTATGGCATTCTCCGTTTTTGTGGAAGCACTTAACCTGAGAGCGGCTAAAAAGCGTAAACCAATATAATTTTTGCATTTACCCCATTCCCATTTACCTTTGCGCTTCTTTTAAACAGTACGGCAAAATCCGTACAACCTTAAAACATTGATAATCATGAAACAAGGTATCCATCCGCAAAATTACAGGTTTGTAATTTTCAAAGACATGAGTAACGGGTCTACATTCCTTACCCGTTCAACAGCAGCCTCCAGGGAAACCATCAAATGGGAAGACGGAAATGAATATCCGCTGATCAAACTCGAAATTTCCAATACTTCGCATCCTTTCTATACCGGGCAAAAGGTATTGGTTGATACAGCAGGACGTATTGATAAATTCAAAAAGAAATACGCAAAAAAATAATTTCTTAGTCCAAACGAATACAGATCCCTCCGGTTTACCGGGGGGATTTTGCTTTATAGTGTTTAACACAATAGCATCACAACAAAAGACGATTTCAGCACCGTGTTTTTACGGAATCAAAATCTTTTTTTTGAAGAAAGACATTGATAATCAATTCCAGTATGAAAATGAAAAGAAACCGGCTATTTACCGAATCATAAATTTATTTTTGAATTACTATAATGTTTGAGTGTCTTGAAGCCAGCGTCACGAGATCGGCAGGCGCCAAGGCAACAAGCGTATTATCCCAAGTTTTTAATGCTGCCGGGGATGAATACTGAAGAATATTGCTGGCCACCCTTTCACAAATGGCAGACATGCCATCATTCGGGTTCCATACTTCGTCAATCGTCTCGTTGCTTTTGGTTATATTGAGTAATCCTCTTGCTTGTAACTCACTTACCAGACCGGATGCCTGAAAACCGCCAAAATTTTTTGATGTATTCACCCAAAAAGATAGTCCGTTAAAATTAGTATTGGGGAAATAAGAAAGTATGGTGTTCTTTGTACTGGTGGTTAGTCGGTCCACAATGGATGATGGCGGTCCTCCTTGCCAGTACAGGAAAGGAAGATATTGTATTTTGGTTTCATAAAGTGGATGGGAAAGCAAATAAGGATTCATGGCTACCCCCAGCACCGGGTTGCTACCGAATACCAAATTGTTTTTTTGCATAAAGGAAAGGGTTAGGTAGGTAGCCAAGTTGTATAATTCCAGTGTACCCCCACTTACGGTGGCGGTTAATACCTGCACGCTGGTTACTCCGGTTTGAGATTTCGCTACGGCCGAGAAGTTATTAATTTGTTCATCTGCCACACCGCTTTCCCAATCAGATATTTGACGGTAATTGCTCTCCAGTAAATTATCATAATCGTGCAGGTCTTTAATACGGCTATACAGATTGTCAAAATCACCGGTAGTGCCGCCTTGGGTATATAAAAGGAAGATATCGCTTTGATTATAACCTGTTGAAGGAGTGTTGTTATATAAAATCTTTTTGGCAGTACCTTCTCCGGCGCCTAAGGTTGTAGTGCCTGTAATGACGATATTTTTTACATTATGCTGTTGTAAAAAGGTGATATACTGGGGAGGCAATCTTAACAATTTGATCCACGAAACCGCCTTGGCTACTGAGCCATCATAGCCCAATACACTGTAAGCATCATATCCATGGTCTTTGGAATACTGCAAAATTGCAGCGATCTCTTTAACTGTGTCTGCACTTACTAAAAAATGCAAAGGCAAAACAGGCGCTTTCATTGTTCTTGACAGATACGGTATAGAAGCTACACCGGTTGAAATAACGACTGTGTCAAATGTTGTCGTACTTCCAAACTGCTGGTTATAATAATTTACAGTGTTGTTGACGGAGGCTTCAAGAAACCGCGTTGTGCTATAAACAGATCTTGGCCCGCTTCCAGGTGCGCTTGGGTACCACGAATGCGCCACACCTGCCGATAGGTTTTCAGCAGCTTTCCCTATGGCATATTCAGCACTCATGCCTCCATCCAGTAAATGCACACTCAAACCCTGGTAGGAGGCAGCTGTAATCTTAAAAGTGGTCAGAATGTTTTGATTCACGACTCTGAAAAAAGTCATAAAGGTGTTGGGGATAGTCGAATTGTTTTGGAAAGTTCCGCCTATAAATTCTCCAAAAGCATTTAACAATGCGTAACTGGGAACCGTCCAGATGGGTTTGTTTACGATTGAATAAGTCTGTCCTGCCGCAATAGTTATATTTGTAGCAAGCGTTACTGTTTGGTTAAAAGTAGCATACGGGTCGGAAATATCCTTGAAAAAAACATGGAGTTCGTTCAATTGAATTGTTTGCCCGGTAATATTTTGAACATCGAGCGATAAAGTAACGCTTTCTCCAGCCAGGTAAGCCCCTTTGTTGGTTGCGCATTTGGAAAAAGTAAGCCCTCCGTTACTAAACGAAGTCTTTTGTGATAAACTTTTTTGTTTGTTTGCTTCGGGCGTATTTAACACTTTTCGGCAGGCGGTTAGTGGAAGCAGTAATGAAGTGGAAGCGAGACCTCCCCACCTCAGGAACTTTCTACGCTTAAGCATACTCGTTTGATTTTTTAGTTTAAAATATGAGTATTGTTATGTTAACGAGCCTGGTCAGTTGCGATATCATCGACAACTCCCGTACAGTAAAAGCACTGATCAGTAAAACACTGACCAGCATTTTTACGTATTCCTGGCTTTTCAAAAAAGGTGACAGACCATAACTTTAATGTAAATCTTATTAAAGGTTTAGTTATAGCCCGGATTCTGTACTAAAGACTTATTGGATAAATCTATTTGTTGTTGCGGTATGGGCCTTAAATTATCCCTGTCAGAAAATGTTCGTGTTTTTGAAACCATGCCATTAGCACCCAGCACGGGGCCATTCATTACAGCGTTTGCAATACCCCATCTTGTAATATCATACCAACGCAGGCCTTCCATAGCGAGTTCTACCCTGCGCTCATTACGCACAATCTTAAGCAGATCAGCTTGTACCAACGTAGTGATCTCAGGGTAAGCAGCCACATTTGTAACGTCTACGCCATAGGCACGGGCCCTGACCTGGTTGATGGCATCCAATACAGAATTATCTATTTTATTGTCTTCTATCTTCGCTTCGGCATATGTTAACAGCACTTCGGCATATCGTATAATCACATTTTCAGATCCGGCATCGGCGCCCAGAAATTTTTTTATTCCATAATCTGTAGAGGATCCAACACCGGTGACCACTGTAAAATCAAAACGAGGATCTCTATTTGCATATGGGGCCGCAGGATTTGCAGATATTAGTTGATCTGTATTCTTATCATAAGTGTCGTATGCGTCAACAAGCGCTTGTGTTGGAGATACAAGGTTTCCTTCTCCCCATACCTGCCAAAAGGCAATCAAAGCAGGCTTTTCGTTTGGGCGCTGTGTGGCATCATATTTCCATGATGCCAAAACTTCTTTATTTTCTTCTGTTAAAAATTGTTTTATATAACCATCCCCGGATGTTGTTTGAAAGAGGCCATGAACACCCAGGTCCATTACCTCCTTTGCTGCCGCGGCAGCTTCTGTCCATCTTTTGCCGTACAATAATGTCCTGGCTTTCAAGGATAGTCCGGCTCCTTTTTTGATCCTGCCTTTTTCGGGTGTTAGTGCGAGGTCGGGTATGGCTTCATCCAGGTCTTTTAAAATAAAATTCCGTACTTCATCCGGTGTGTTTTTCGGAATAGAGAGCTCAGTTGTTTCCAACGGCTTATCTACAATAGGCACACCTCCCCAGTTATTGAGCAACAACAGGTATTCATAAGCCCTTATAAATTTTACTTCTGCTGTAAGGCGTTTGCGTACTGCTTCGTCCATAATTGGTTTATCAATGTTTGTCAGAAAAATATTTGCTTTGCGTATCACTCCATACAAAGCAATCCAATAGCTATTAATGGTAGGATCCTGTGTTGATATATTGCCCGACCAGGTATTGTACCAGAACCCGTTCCAAAAATTAGAAGTAGTTGCATCATCACTCCAGGCATCTCCAAGGAATAATGCCCTCCCGGGTACGTTATTTATTCCATCGTCAAAAGGAAAACTCCAGTAACTGTACACGCCTGCGGCGGCGGCATTGGCATCTGCTTCATTTCTCCAGAAAGTAGCATCCGATACTTTGTCGCGCGGGACAACATCGAGAAAACTTTTTTTACAGGACAGGAGAAATGATATAAATATAATAGAAGCTAATATTTTTTTCATACAATGCATTATTAAAAGGTGAGCGTTAAACCTGCCAATACTCTTTTGGTAGTGGGATAGTTGGCAGTATTTCCAAAAAACGATACGGGGTCATCCGACGACACATCTTCAGGGTCAAAGCCATAGTCGAACGATGTAATAGTAATGAGGTTTTCAGCACTTACAAATATGCGTGCTTTGATAACCTTTAGTTTGCCCAGTATTTTTGGATTAAGTGAATAGCCTAATTGTATATTTCGCATTTTTAAATAAGCGCCATTCCGCAGCCAATAAGAACTGGGTGTATAGTTGCTCGCATTATTAAAACTGGCTCTTGGAAATTTCGCATCCGTATTAGTGGTAGTCCAACTGTCCATCTGATATTGTAGTGGAGAAGCCCCAAACCAGAATGGTTGAATAAACCTTCCTGCACCCATTATTTTCCTGTCTGCCACACCCTGCCATACCATTGAAAAGTCGAATCCTTTATAGTCAGCGCCTAATGAAAAGCCGTAAGTAATGCCAGGAAAGCCGGCGCCAAGATTCTCTCGGTCTTCTGCATCAACTTTATTGTCTTTATTAAGATCGGCATATTTGATATCGCCAGGTTTTGGCGTGGCACCCAGAGAAACTTGGCTGGCATGGTTGTCGATATCCTGTTGTGATTGAAAAAGGCCCAATGCCCGATACCCAAAAATATTCTGTAATGGATCTCCCACGCTAAAACCGGGCCTGTCCGTTCCGGCAAGGTTCGTGATCTCGTTTTTTACTTTGCTAAAATTGGCACGAACATAATAGTTTACTTTGCCTACCCGGTCTTTAAATCCCGCATCAATTTCAAACCCGGTATTCTTCACAGCGCCTGCATTGATCACCGGACCTGCCGCACCCAGTATGCCAGGCTGATCTATCCGCATCAGTATGTCGTCCGTATTTTTTTCAAAATAATCTGCGCTGAGGGTAAACCGGTTATTTAACAATCCCAGGTCAATGCCAATATTCTTGGCTAAAGTTTTTTCCCAGGTCAATATTTGATTAGCCAGTGCACTTTCAATAATAGCCGGCTGTTGTTGTCCGCCGAACAAATAAAAGCCGCTAACGCCATAGGTAGGGAGGTATACATAATCTCCTACTTCCTGATTCCCCAGCTTACCCCACGATGCCCTGAGTTTGAGTTCCGAAACAGATGCTATACGAAAAAAGTTTTCTTTGGACACTCTCCATCCCAGTGATACGGAAGGAAAATAATCGTACCTGAACTCAGGGGCGAACCTTGAGGAGCCATCATATCTTATGTTAGCTTCCATCAGGTAACGGCTATCGTAACTGTAATTGATTCTTCCAAACACGGATCGCAGCCTGAACTCGGTAGTATTGCCGGCTGCACCGTCATTATTGATGTCGGTTGCCGCATTGATCTGGTCCAACTGATCGGATAATAATTTCCTCCGGTACAGGTTGGAGAACTCTGCCCGCTTCTGCCTTTGTTCAAGCCCGGCAAGGCCGGTAATGCTGTGCCTACCAAATGTTTTATCGTAATTGAGAAGCAACTGGTAATTCAGTTCAGTATTATTAAAATAACCTCTTGATACATTGTCAACTGCCGGTGATCCTTTTTGAAGATTGACAGTAGTTGAACTGGGGTTATCGGCTATAACACCTGTAGCAGGATCAATACGGTATAGGTCTACGCCTCTGAGAATACCATCAGTTTTATTGAAATCCTGCAATACAGAAGCGATTCCTTTTACAGATAATGATGGGATGACCTGATATTCAGCAAAACCTGTACCGATCAGGCGTACATCATTTGTTTTAGAGTAACCCATCGCATCCGAACTATATGCAAGCGCATTGTGTTCTCTTCCCGACCAGGCAGGATTGGCCCAGCGTCCATCAGGAAACTGCAGTGCATCGTTGGCCCATTCCCTGAAAGCTATATGTGTGATCCAGTTGATACCTGCACCTGGATCCTTAATCTGGTTAAGTGTTCCTGCGATATTCACACCTATATTCAGTTTTGAGGTAGCTTTATAATCGAGATTGGTACGCAAAGTGTATTTTTTCAAACCTGTTTGGTTGATGATACCACCTTCGTATATGTGCCCCAGTGATACGTTATATGTCCCGCGTTCCGAACCGCCGGATACAGACAGATTATCGGAATTCCAGAGTCCTTTTTTGAAGAGCAAACCAATAAGGTCAATATTCGCATGTGTAAGCGGGCTGCTGCCATCACCAAACTTCCGGAGATCGTCATCTGTAAATAACCGGGGCGTGCCGTCATTATCACTGGCCTGGTTATGTAGTTCGGCCAGTTCAACTGCATTCGCTTTTTGGGGTAGCCGGATGAACTGCGTATAGCCGGTTTGATGAGAGAAACTGGTTTTAGGTTTGCTATTCCTGCTTCCCCGCTTAGTGGTGATGAGTATAACGCCATTGGCTGCCCGAACGCCATAAATCGAAGCCGAAGCAGCATCTTTCAAAACAGAAATACTGGCTACATCCTGTGGGTTGATATCGGTGATGGATCCTGTAGGGATGCCGTCTACAATGATCAGCGGGTCAGTACTATTGAAACTGCCAATACCACGAACATTTAAAAGACCTGTGTTCCTGCCGGGATTACCGCCATTCTGCACAACTGTTAAACCAGGCGCCTGGCCTGTGAGTATTGCCGAAATATCGGAAGCTGCCCTGTTTTCTATTTGTTTAGCATCAACAGACGATACCGCTCCGGTAAGATTTACTTTTTTTTGGGCGCCGTATCCAACCATTACTATTTCCTGTTGCTGTGCAGTTTCCTGATTTAATATTAGCTCCACTGATGATAAATTCGCAACGTTAATTTCTTTTGTTTCCATACCCACAAAAGAAAAGATCAATATCTTTAATGAATTTTCCGGCACTTCAATTTCGAATGCTCCATTTGAGTTGGTAGATGTGCCGACTGAACTCCCTTTCAGCATAACAGATACACCTTCTAATGGTCTGCCCCCACTGTCAGTGATCCTGCCTGAGACCTTCTTGTTTACTGGTGGCAAAGCAACTTTTGTTTCTCCGGTAACCTTTAGACTGGGCATGAATTTAGTAATGAAAATGACTTTGCCCTGGATGTTATAGCCGAGTCCCTGATCTTTCAGCAATTCTTCCAGGGCAGTTTCCAAGGGAATGCTTTTGAAAGATACGGAAACAGCGTGTGTACCGGTAAGATCATCGCCCCGGTAAAAAAACACATAGCCGGTTTGCTTTTTAATGACTGTAAATACCTGTTTCAAAGGTACCGACCGGGCTTCGTAAGTAACCGTCTGTGCATGGGATTTGGCAGACACCTGCAGTACGGAAACCAGTAATAAAAAGGTAGTTAGTTTCATGACTAACAGCGTTTTGGTAAGGGATACCCCCGCTTTTCTCTTACAAAAAACGATAGGGTTGTAAAGAGCTTTAATTTGCATACTTTTGCATTGTTTGGGTTAAATAATAAACAGTTTTGCCTGTTAACAATTAGCCTGAATAAAGCCGGGGAAGGGTTCCAAACTTGTCCCGGTTTTTTATTGTCTGCTTCGTATTTTTCTTACATTATTTCAATTTAATTTTTATTCAGAAGGATAATTACTTTATTACTTCCTTCCATTTTAAAATGGATACGGGTACTACTACCAAGTCCGTTCAACAATTGCGATAAGCTGAGGTCCTTTAATATCTCTCCCTGAAATCTTATATCAGGGACTTCTCCGGAATACTCAATTTCTATGTCATACCATCTTGATAACTGCCGCATTACAGCCGGAAGGTCGGCATTGTCAAAACTGAACAAACCATTTTTCCAGGCCATTACTGTTTCCAGATCAGCATTGCTTATCACCCTGAGTGAAGCCGAAGGGTTACTGCCGGTTGCAACCCGGGCTTGTTGTCCTGGCTTCAATAATCCTTCATTAATTCCGTTGCTTACTTTCACAGCACCTTCTAATAAGGTTATTTTGATATCGCTTTCATCTTCGTAAGCATTCACGTTGAAATGAGTGCCGAACACCTGTACATGCATATCACCTTTACTAACAAAAAATGGTTTTGTTGCATCATGCGCTACTTCAAAGTAGGCTTCGCCTGTTATTTCAACCTTTCTTTCATTCCCAATAAATGCGATAGGATAAGTAACAGATGAACCGGCATTCAGCCATACATGCGAACCATCAGCCAACTGCATATCTATTACTTTACTGCCTCTTGGGTTAGTAAGTGTGTTGTAAACAATTTCGTCTGCATTGCCTCCATAGACAATTTTTCCATTGGCAGTTTTGGTAACAGTTACATCCGATTGCTGCGCCAGCATACCACTGGTTACGCTGTCAATGGCAACCGTTCTACCGTCTGCAAGGGTGATAATGGCCCTAGTGTATTTAGGGGCTTCTACATCCTTAGGGGATGTGGTTACTATCTCAGATGGTTTTTCAATCTTGTTGAATAAAAGAAAATAGCTGCTCACGCCAACAGCCAGCACGATGGAGGCGGCAGCGGCATATTTCCAAAAACCCATTCTCCGAACGCTGGGTTGTGTTTCGGCCGCTATAATGTTTTGGAAAATAAGATCGGCCTGCTCATGATCCTGATTGTGCAGTAAAAATTTGCCGTTAAAGGTGACTTCGATCTGTTTTTTTAGTTCCTGGTCGTTTTGCGCTTCGCTGATGTATTGAAACAGCTCCTCCCTTTCCTGCCGGGTGCAGGTTTTATCCAGGTATTGCTGAAAAAGGTAGGTTAATCTGTCGCTTTGTTGCATAGCTCAATCATTTTTCCGTTGGCTGCCCGTAGTAAATTGATCAAAATTTAACCCGAAGGTTGGACAACATATAGTAGGAGTTCAAAAAAGGAAGGTGGTATTACAAGACGGGAAAATATTTTTTCAGGGCTGTTTTCCTGAAAGGAGGATGACCAGAAGGGAAAGGGCAGTATCGGTATGAGTGCCCAGGTAATCCCTGATGCTGTTCAAAGCGCGGTTCAGATGAACCTTTACAGTGTTTTTTGAAATTTGTAGCTGGCTGGCAATTTCGTCCTGCTTCATTCCCTGGCTGCGGAGTTGGAAAACCAGCTTTTGCTGATCAGGAAGCCGGGCAAGAGCCTGTTGCAGGAGGGCATCATTTTCCCGGTCAAGGACGAAATACTCGGTTTCATGGATGGCCTCCCTTCGAGTGATGTATAGCTGCCGAAGGGCAACGGATTCCTGCGCTTTTCTTTTAATGGCATTGAAAAAAACGTTCCGGGCAATAGCATGAAGCCAAGCGTTAAACTGCTGAACTTCCGGCAATTTTTGCCTGTTTTGCCACAATTTCAGAAATACCTCCTGCACCACTTCGGCCGCTTTGTCCTCCGATTCAGTCAGGTTCAGGGCATAGGAATAAATGCGCCTGGTGTAATGGTCATACACCTGCCGGAAGGCCAATTCATCGCCTTCGGCAACCCGGTGCAGCAGAGCTGTTTCATGATATGTGTTTGTGTTTGACAATGACTACTAATCTCTGATTTCGTTCTTCCAAATTTAATAGAAAAACCATAATTCCTTTACATAGTTTCTGAACATAAGACTATTTCGGGGTAGGCAAAGCCGTATTGCAGGGTGAATACCATCATGTTTGAAAGAAAAATGATCCCTCAATCATCACCAATGCTGCGCCAAAGATTGGATTATCATCCTGAAATTACAATCAAATTTGGGATTTCAGATATTACACAGGAAATTTGAATCCATTCTTTAAGCATGTCGCTCATATTATTTGACACTCCGCACAGGAACCTGTTGCATCCTTTTACAGGCATCCGCGCTATAGCCGATATCCGCGCGGGTATATTTACCATCAGGGAAAGATGGGAAAAGCTGACGGGCCAAAAAGTATATGTTCTTACAGCGCCCTATTTGCAGGCAGCATATCCCCATCCTCCGGCCGGAGAAAAGATATTGATCAACGCCGCTGTAATTGCAGATAATAGCCTGGTAGCCCAAATCATGAATTTACAGGTGAACGAAGCTATTGTTAAGGATGGAGCGGTTATTGCCGCGGTTTCGCCTGCCAATGAAGACTGGAGCATACATACAATTGTTCCGGGAAAATTTAAAAAATGCATCCCCTGCGATCTTATCCTGAAAAAAATAATATATCCCTGGCATATCTTTCAATGGAATGACGATTTGATCCGGGGCGATTTCGCTTTAATAACCGCTGAGAGGCTACATCAGTCCGCTGCAAATATTTATGGATGGACGGCGCCGGAGCATATTTTTATTGAAGACGGAGTAGCCATATCGCATTGCTTCATTAATGCATCGGAAGGACCTGTTTACCTGGGAAAGCATGCCGTTATTATGGAGGGGTGTATGATACGGGGGCCTTTTGCCATGGGAGCGGGAAGCGTATTAAAAATGGGTACTAAAGTATACGGCGCAACCACCCTCGGACCTTATTGTACTGCCGGTGGTGAAATTAAAAACAGTGTAATGATGGGTTACAGCAATAAGGCCCATGATGGTTATTTGGGCGACTCGGTAATAGGGGAGTGGTGCAACCTTGGCGCAGGCACATCCAATTCTAATGTAAGGAACGATGCTGCTGTTGTATATAGCAATAAGGGGCAAAGCGATAGTGTGCCTGTTGGCTTAAAATGTGGATTATTAATGGGTGATTATAGCCGCAGCGCTATTAATACTTCGTTTAATACCGGTACTTTTGCAGGAATAGCCACTAATATATTTGGACAGGGATTTGCTCCAAAGCACCTGCCCGATTTTACCTGGGGTTATACGCAGCGCTATATCTTTGATAAAGCCATTGAACATATTGCTAACTGGAAAAAATTAAAGCAGCACGATTTAACACAGGGTGATATACAAATACTTGACCATCTTTATAAACAAACCATACCATGAGACAACAGATAGCAGCAGCCAACTGGAAAATGAATTTAACGCTTGATCAGGCAACGCATTTACTTGACGAAATATTAAAAGCGCCACACGATTTGCAGGCGCATCAAAAAGTTGTTTTTGCAGTTCCCTTTCCTTACCTGCTGCTGGCACAGGATAAAATATCGGGAAAACTGAATTTTTTTACTGCGGCACAAAACTGCTATACCAAAAGCAGCGGTGCGTATACCGGCGAAACATCGGCGGAAATGCTGCAATCCATCGGTGTGGAATACGTGGTACTGGGACACTCGGAAAGGCGCGAATATTTTGGTGAATCCAATGCCATGCTCGAAGAAAAAGCGGGTATGGCATTAACGTATGGCTTAACACCTATCTTTTGTTGCGGCGAAGCATTGCAGGTGAGGGAGTCGGGCGCCCAGAACGATTACGTGGAAAAGCAATTAAAGGAAAGTTTGTTTAATCTTTCTGAAGAGCAGATACAGAAAATGGTAATTGCCTACGAACCAATATGGGCTATAGGTACTGGTAAAACAGCTACGGCCGCACAGGCCCAGGAAATGCATGCGCACCTGCGTAATGTACTTGCCAGGCAGTATGGCGATACCGTTGCCGGTGAAGTTCCCATTTTATATGGCGGCAGTGTAAAGGGCAGCAATGCGAAAGAGCTTTTTGCACAGCCCGATGTGGATGGCGGTTTGGTAGGCGGAGCATCGTTAATTGCTGCGGATTTTGGGCAGATCATTGATGCGTTGAAATAGACGGAATATAGGTATCGTTTTTAGCAGTATTTTCTATGATTGGTGAATCCGGATTAAATACATGATATTCCAGCGCCTTATATACCAAAGTATATTGTGGAGAGGAATATATTTTGTTTCGGTCCTAGGATTAAATATAATGATTGCCCGCTATTATGAAGCTGCAGATAGCGGGCTCATTTATTTTATTACTAATAGCCTGGCCTTAGTTGTTACGATTAGCAGCCTGAGCCTGGAATCGGGCATTGCTTATTATATTGCTTCTGGAAAAACGGAATCATTCGTGCTTTCCAATTTTGCCATAGCCTGGTCGGTGATCTCCACAACTTTGATCTGTCTGATACTGAAAATATTAATATTTTCAGAAGCCATCCCTCCATCTCACAGCCCCTATTATTTTGAAACGATCTGTTATATCGGAGGTTGTGTTCTGATTAATTTTTTTACTGCGATTTTTTATGCAGAAAGGGATTTTTTTACGCCTAACATCATTATGACGTTAGTCAATTTTCTATTGATATTACTTATGCCATTTAGTGAAGGATACTGGATTGATCAGAATCAATATACAACCATCTACTTTTTGGGATTTTTAATGCAGGGTATTTTGGTAGGGGGCTATTTTGTGTTGCGGAAGCGGAAAAGATGGAAAATAGTATTTCCTTCGAAGAAAACCCTACTACCTGTATTCCGGTATGCACTTAAGGCCTTTGGAGCCAACCTCCTTTTTTTTCTTCTATACAGGATTGATTACTGGTTTGTTGAAAGGTACTGTTCTGCCGATGATCTGGGCAACTATATACAAGTGTCTAAATTAGTACATATGTTCCTTGTGATACCGGCAATAATGGCCAGTGCAATATTTCCAATTTCTGCAGGAAACAACAAGGAATCAGCGAAGAAATCTGTACTATTTCTTTCCAGGGTGATTACCAGTTCCTATATTTTCATTTCGCTCATTTTAATATCTATTGGATATTGGATTTTCCCTTTGCTGTATGGAAATACTTTTGACAATATGTACATTCCCTATCTTTTACTTATTCCTGGTATCTTTTTTCTTAGTATATTAAATCTGCTTGGCGCTTATTTTGCCGGGCAAAACAGAGTAGTACTGAATATTATTTGTTCCGCACTTGGCCTTGCAGTAATAGTTGCCGGCGACATTATTTTTATTCCTGAAAAAGGTATAAAAGCAGCCGCATTGGTAAGCAGCATAGGATATTTTGTAAGTCTTGTATTTCTTATTCGTATGTTCACCCTCCAATATACTTTAAGTTGGAAGGAATTGCTGGTGTTGCAGAAAAGAGATATCCAAACAATCAAAACCTGGCTTATTCATAAGTTTCATTAACTACAGTTCAATATGAAATCGTTAAACAAACTCAGATGGGCTAACCTGTTTGCCGGCTTACTCTGGCTAAGAAGATCATTGAAGCACAGGATAACACCGGCGGCGGATAGCATTTTACCATCTCCCATTGCACTTGTAAATCGGATTGATTACATTTTGCAATATTGTTCAGGTAAAACGGTTTTGCATTTCGGATTTACAGACTGTCCTTACACTCAGGAAAAAATTAATACCGGGGAACTTTTACATCTACAGCTCAAAAAAGTTACTAAAACCCTTTTTGGCATTGACAACCAGGAAGCATCTTTAAATACGTATATTCAAATTACAGGCGATAGCCGGGTTGGTAAAGGGGATATTTTAGACAAAGAATCACTAAAAATAATTGATCAATCATTTGATATTGTATTATTAGGTGAAATCCTTGAGCATCTTAAGGATCCGCATCAGGCTATAGAAAATCTATACAATATATTTCCTCCTGCTACTATTTTTCTGGTTACCGTACCAAACTATACGTCATTAAACGCCATTGCCGGAAGCCTTCACGGTAAGGAAATGATTCACCCGGATCATTACTGGTATTTTTCGCCGGTTACCCTTTTGCGTTTATTTCCGGATGACAAATTTGAAATAGATAATATTATGTCTGGTATGTACTTTCAAAAAGATAAGCGGATTAATTTTATTTTGCAAAGGTTCCCTTTACTTGGAGACTGCCTTATCGGCACTTTTAAACGAAAATAGTATGAAAGTACTTTGGCTCGTAAATTGGTATCCCAATAAATTTAATCCATTTGATGGTGATTTCATACAACGTCATGCAAAAGCTGTATCAAAATATTCAGCTATCACTGTTATACATATCGTACAATACGGTCCCCAAATTGAAGTTCTCCGGAAAAAGGTTGAAATAAAAGAAGCTGAAAATGTAAAAGAATACATCATATATTTTGCATTTAAAAGAACAGGTATTCCGCTGCTTGATAAAATAATATATAATGGAAAATATTATTTAACATACAGGAGGTTCATCCGGAATCATTTTAAAGAAGCTGGTCTCCCTGATCTTGTACACGTCCACGTTCCAATGAAATCCGGGGTGATTGCAAAATGGATAAAAAAGAAATGGAGTATACCGTACATCATTTCGGAACATTCCTCCGCTTACTATAAACTCATTCCAGACAATTATTTTAACCGTAGCGCTTATTACCGGCATACGGTGTCCGGAATATTTAAACATGCCGCTAAAGTTACAACAGTATCAAAGGTACTCGGTAAGCGGCTACAGGAAATTTTCAGACTTCCATCTCTCCTTGTTATTCATAATGTAGTTGATACAAATGTTTTCTTCCCAGGGGAAAACCAGTCCCCGGTATTCCGGTTCTTTCACGCGTCAACTATGAATCATCCCAAAAATGTTGAAGGAATTTTAAATGTATTGGCCAAGCTAAAATCTCAACGTGTCAATTGGGAATGTATCCTGGCCGGGTGGGAAACCCCTCAATTAAGGCAACTGGCAGCTTCGCTGGGACTTGATAAAATGGTCAGGTGGACGGGCATCCTGTCTCATGAGCAGGTGGCAATGGAGATGCAATATGCTCACGCCTTAGTTATGTTTAGCAGGTATGAGAATTTTCCCTGTGTAATCATTGAAGCATTGTGTTGCGGATTACCGGTAATTGCTACAAATGTTGGGGGTATCCCGGAAGCTGTTAATGATTCAAACGGATGGCTTGTTCAATCTGAGAATGAAGGAGAACTGCTTGAAGCAATGATCCGGATGATAGATAATTATGATTCATTTAATCGCTATGAGATTGCAAAAGACGCGGAAAAGAAATACAATTATAGCGTAATTGGCAAACAATTTTATAGCCTGTACCAGCAAGTGCTCACTCAAACAATTCCATCCGCGTTTTAGGCCGGCGGGCTTCTTCCCATTTAAAGTTTCTAAACCTGCGTCTCTCTTCCGGCACCTGCGTTACCGGGTAAAATCCCCCTTTCACCTGGTAAAGCCATGTAATTTTATCGAGCTCCTTTTGTATAAAATACAGGTTAATCAAATCTGCCTGTGCATAATTGGCGCCTGTATAGGCGCTGTCGTTATCCTGCAAATAATACAGGCTTTCGGCGCTGCCTTTAGCCACAATGTGGTCTATGTCGCCGTCTTTAAAAAAACCGTTGATCACATTTCCCTTCAACTGGTTATAAAAGCTATCATTACTCCTGCTGATGCTGAAAGCATTTTCAAGCACTTCAATATGATCCGGCTTCTTGTTCCTGGTATACAGGTAAATGGTATCTCCCGTAATCTGGCTTTCTTTTGCCCACACAATCGGATCTATGTATAGCCTGAAAATAGAATCTCTTCCCGAAAAGAACATACTGTCGCAAACCGCCTGCATGGAATCGGAAAATATCCGTACATGACGAAATGCCTGGAAAAAACGCACACTGTCTATCCTGTCAATATCCTGCACCTGTACTCCTTTAACCGTATCTGCTTCTGCTCCGGGTAGTGTTTTTGCACGAATTGCCAGGCTATCGCTGCCATCCCCGGGGAGCGAATCTTTAACCAGCGGCGGCAGTAGTATGGAATCTGTTGAGGTAACGACCGGAATATTTACAGGATCATTTGCTACTATTTGCTGCTTGGCTATGAGAGTATCGGCGTGTGGCTGGCTTGCAGTGTCTTTTGCCTGTAAGGGCTTATTCCTGTTCAACAAAGGAGGTTTATTTGATACGTCAGCGCGGAGTGGTCTTTCTAACAGCTTCATCGAGGTATTCCGGCCGGGTTCAGGAAGCACCGTACTGTCCTGTTGCGGAAAAAGAGCAGACTGGTCAGGCTGGGAGTTTAAAGAACCGTCAGATACGCTGCTGTCTTTCACATATAAAGTATCCATTTTAATACCCGAATACAGCGAATCGCCGGTAATAAATATGGAGTCATTATCCTGTTTAATGATCATTACCGGTTTCCCCGTGGCGAGTACCGTTTTCGTATCCCGGTTAAAATCACTTTTTTCCGATAAAAGCGTTACGCCCTGCGTTGTATCAATGTATACAAAATTACCTTGCGCGTGTCCCTCGCCAGTAGTTTTGTCGAATTGAATATGATCAGCGGTAATGTATTGCGTGCTGTCTTCAATAACCGGGCGTTTGCCAAAGTTCGCGAATCCTTTGTTCATATCGTAATAACCATCGGATGTTCGTATAATGGATTTGCCATCATTAATGGTAGTAGGCGATACAAAAGTGGCAATTTGTGTTTCCGCATTATACAGAAGGGTATCCGTTGCCATGGTATATTCAGGATCTATGAGATGAACATTTTTTCTGAAATACGCATCTTTTGTATCTGCATAATAATAGCCTTCTTTACTGGTAAGGGTAGAGGTGGATGTTACAATTTTGCCGCCATCAAGGTAAATGCCTGTTTTGGTATTCAGGTCATATTCCAGCGCTTCTGTAGTAAGCGTTGCTTTTCCGTCGCTGAGCTTTACATTTTTCCGGAGATGTGCAATCCTGGTATTGCCATAATAAATAAGATATTGCGCATACACATTTACGCTGTCTGCATCATTAATATGAATATTGCCAAAAACCTCAATTACATTTTGCTGCTTATTCATAATAATACTATCGCCGTTGAAAAATGTATTTTCCTGGCGAAGCATGGCATTGCCTACTAATATTTGTAATTCAGTACTGTCTTTCTTTTCAAATTTTAGTACGTCGGAGCGGATGAGGTGTACTTCCCGGACACTGTCTTTAGTTTGCGCTGAAGATACAGGAGTAACGGCCGTTCCGGGTTTTTGCTGGCCCCATGCCAAATGGAAGATCAGCAAAAAAAATACGGATAATACAATCCTCATTCGTGTATTCATTTCCGTTTTTTATCTGTAGCGGGTACTGTAGTCAGCGAATCAGGCAAAGGCGTCATTAAAGGAGCTGATTTATCTTTTTTGCCAAATACCAGGCCGCCGGTATACCTGCGCGGATGTATCCTGAAGTCCTGTAATAAAATATTCAGGCTATTGGCTGTGGAATTGAGGTTAGTATATAATTTCTTATCGTTCATCAGCAGTCCTAACGTACCATCGTTGTTGTTTACTTTATGTAAAGTAGTGCTAAGCCCGGTAACTGCTGCATCTAATTTTGTTAAAGTCTGCTGTAATTCCAGTCCGGCAAGCTGGCCCGTAGTGTTTTTCAGATTAGCGAAAATCTCGGTAATGGTATCATTATTTTTTTTAAGATTTCCTGTAAAGGCGCTGGCATTAGACAAGGTTTGGGCCAATGCCCCGGTTTGTGTATTCAGTAAACTGTTCAGGTGAGCGGTGGATATGGCCAGGTTGGCAAAAATAGTTTGAAAATTATTTTGCGTGCGCGGGTCAAAAACGTTCCCGATTAATTTTAATACCGAATCAAGCGTTTGCAAAGAGGCATTTATTTTTACCATTGCCGGATCAAGGCTACTTTTAACCTGGTCGAGTAAACCCAGGGTAGTGTTGGAGGCAAGCGTATCGCCGTTTCTTACAAAAGCAGCATCATTTCCCAAATCTATATCCAAAGTAGTGTTGCCTAATAAGCTGCCTGAAATATGAACGATGGAATTTTTAGGAATATTGATGCTTTTGCTGAGATTTAAGGTAACCAGTATACCACTGAGGTTCTTATCCGTTTCCTGCATTTTATATACTTTACCTACCTGCAGGCCATTGATCATAACAGCATTGGAAACAGACAGTCCTTCTACGGAATGAAAAATAGTATATACTTTAAAACTTTTTTCAAAAATGGGTTTCCCTTTTAAAAAATTGAAGCCCAGAATAAGCAATGTAATAGCAATTGCTGTTAAAGCACCTACTTTGGTTTCATTAGAAATTTTCATCCCTTAATTTTTATTTTTGATCCTGATGCCGGATAAAACAAATTTGTTTTACATAATACAATTTGCCAGCCAAAAACCTCAGGATGAACGATAGCAACCCTTCACTTATTATTCAAAATCAACCCTTTCGTTGCAAAAATAGGATATTCAGGCAAAGCGCCGGCATATTGCTTTTGAAAGCTTAGGGATTTTGAGCTTCCGGAAACTTTGCGCCGGATGAAGAAATGGAAGACTGTTCTTTAGGTGCTTCTGCATTGGATATATCTGCAGCGTTTCTGAGGTTGTCCTGTAGATTTTTAAAATTCATTATAGCTTTTACAATAGCCGCCGACATTTCGTTCTGTCCTTTTTCACTGTTCAGGTAATCTTCTTCCTCCTTGTTAGTGATAAAACCTGTCTCTATCAGCACAGCAGGCATATTGGTGGCCTGCAATACCCATATTCCTTTTTCATTGCGCTGTAACACGCCATCGCTTTTACGTCCATTGTTTACAAATTCAGATTCAATCATGGAAGCCAGGCGAACGCTGTTCTTAAAATATTTTTGCACCCATAACCTGCTGGCAATGGCGCCTTCGGGTGTAGAGGGGTCGGGTACACCGGTCAGCTCTCCTTCCGATTCAAAACGTTCAGATACCGCATCGGCTTTATGCGTATCCCTGTCGGCAGCCCACACATAGGTTCCTGTGCCGGAGCGGGGGTTAGGTGTGGTCCATCTTTTATATACAGGTTCTTTTTTTGTATGCTTTTTTCTATTATTGCCTTTACCGGTATAATAAGTGCGGGTACGGTATCCTGTAACTTGTGAATGACGGATGGGGGGAGCGGCATTTACATGTATACAAACAAAGAGGTCGCCTTTATTTTCATTGGCAAAAGCTGCTTTTTCCCTTACAGGCTGGGTAATATCGCTGGTTCGCGTTTGAATTATTTTTGTTTCCGGCAATTCCTTCTCCAGCAATGCGCCTACTTTTAAAGCAAGTTGTAACGTTATCTGGGCTTCAGTAGAATAGCTTCCTTTAGCCCCCTGGTCTGCGCCTCCGTGCCCCGCATCTACAATAATCGTTTTAATACGGCTTTGGGTTTGCGAAAAACAAACCAGGGAAATAAAAAAAGAAAAAAGAAAAAAGGATGCAACGATGGTTTTTTTCTTCATGCCCTTGTTAAAATTTAATGGGGTTTAGTAATTCAGTTTCAATCTTCACGTTTTCTTACCTGTAATATGGCTATTTTTGTTGCCCAGTGTATGTATGAAAAATAAACATCGCAAATTTAAGCGAAATTACATATTTACCTCCACCTTACTGCTGCTTACTGTTGCAATAACGCATATTGGATGGGCAAAAATCCACCCTCCATTTGCTTTTGACAATTATTTAACAGCACGCACAGATACTATTCCATCGTCAAAAGATTCCATTCCTGTTCCGCTAACGGATACGCTTATAGAAAAAAATAAACCGGATTCTCTGCGCGGCGATTCTGCCAGCAGGGTTAAGATAGACACTTTTAGCGTAAAAATGTCTAAAGATTCCATTGATGCTCCGGTTGAGTATGAAGCCAAAGATTCGATGGTGCTGGATGTAACCGCTCAAAAACTATATCTCTATGGTGAAACAGGGGTAAAATACAAAGATGTAGACCTTAAAGCGCCCGAAATTGTTTTTGACCAGCAAACCAGCATGGTAAAAGCGAGGATGAAGTTAGATACAGCCGGCAAAGTGTTGGGACAGGCTACCCTGGTACAGGGCGATATGACCACGGTGAATGACAGCCTGGAATTTAATTTCAAAACACAAAAAGGACTTACCCATAGCAGTTATTTTCAGCAAAGTGAATTGTATAATTATGCCCAGGTAGTAAAAAAAGTTGACGCGCAAACCATTTATGCTTTTAAGGGCCGTTTTACCACCTGCAATTTAGATACGCCCCACTTTGCTTTCAGGGCAAGAAAAATAAAATACATCAGCAAAAAAATGGCGGTTACCGGCCCGGTAGGCGTGGAGTTTGAAAATGTGCCAGTGTTGCCCATTATATTGCCTTTTGGTATGTTTCCCATGCAGCAGGGGAGACACTCCGGTTTTTTACCGCCGCAGTTTACCGTTACAGACCGTTTGGGGTTAGGATTAGAAGGACTGGGGTACTATAAAGTTATTAATGACAACTTTGATATTACCTCGCGGGTGGATATTTATTCTTACGGGAGCTGGCGGTTAAATCTTACGCCTACTTACCGGGTAAGGTACCGTTATAACGGCTCGCTCAATTTCAGCTACCAGAATACGCACCAGGGTTTTAAGGGTGATGCGGATTATGCCAAGAACAAGAGCTTCTTTTTAACCTGGAGCCACCGGATGGACAGCAAAGCAAGACCGGGCGTAAATTTTTCGGCAAGCGTAAACGCGGGGTCGAGCTCCTACACCAAGTATTTACCTACAAATGCTATTATTGACCAAAGCAATGGTGCAGGTGGTTCTTACAGCCAACCCCAAAGCTTTGCCAACCAGTTAAGCTCTTCCATATCTTACCAGAAATCATGGATCGGTAAGCCTTATAACCTTTCCGTAAACCTGAACCATAACCAGAATAATAATACCAGCGTAGTTAACCTTAACCTCCCGGATATTAATTTTAATGTTAATACCCTGTACCCGTTTCAACCGCAGGAAATTGCAGGTTCAGGAAAATGGTATTATAAATTGGGCATCGGCTATACAGGCAGCGCACGCGGTATAACTTCATTTGTTGATACCTCCTTTACCTTTAAGCAAATCATTGATACCTTTCAATGGGGGGCTCAGCATAATATACCTATTTCCCTGGCGCTGCCGCAGGTAGGATCCATACAAATTTCACCGGGCTTCAGCTACCAGGAAAGATGGTATTCGCAAAAGCTGTTCAGAACGTGGAATAATCAAACCAATAAAGTAGACAGCTCCGTTAGTAAAGGCTTTTACTCCGCCCGTGATATCTCGATGTCGGTATCTTTCAGTACTGCTATGTTCGGTACGTTAAACATGAAAGATAAGAATGCCAAAGTACAGGCCATCCGCCATGTTATGCGGCCGCAAATGAGCATAGGCTATAAGCCGGATCTGTCTAAATCATATTATGTAAACACTCAAACAGACACCAGCGGACGCAGGAGGATGTTATCGCAGTATGATGGCGGGGTGTATGGCCCCTTTGGGTATGGTGAATCGGGAAGCATAGGGTTTGGTATAGATAATTTTTTGGAGATGAAGGTGAGAGACAAGCCCGACAGTACCAGCGAAGAAGAGGGAGACGGCCTTAAAAAAGTAAAGCTGATTGATGGATTTGGCATAACGGGAAGCTATAATCTTCTGGCAGATTCCTTTAAGCTGTCTACATTTAACCTGTATGCGCGCAGTACCCTGTTCGATAAGATCAATATTACAGCCAGCGCCAATATTGATCCTTATCTTATTGACAGCATGGGATTCAGGATAAATAAATATGCCTGGCAGGATAATAAGATCTCTTTAGGACGTATTACCAATGGCAGCCTTTCTGTATCCACGAGCTTTAAAAGTAAGGAAAAAGATAAAGATAAAAAGGCGGCAGATGACCAGCTGCAGTATGATAATTATGATAACCTAACGGCAGATGAAATGGAACAGCAGATGGATTATATTCGCAGGAATCCCTCCGAATTTGTTGACTTTAACATTCCCTGGTCAATCAATCTTTCCTATTCCTTAAGCTTCAGCAAGATACTCAGGCGCGATTATAGTGGCTTTGATACACGATTCACTTCCAGTGCTCAGTTCAACGGCGATTTTAGCTTAACAGAAAAATGGAAAGTAGGCGCCAATGGCTATTTTGATTTTCAAACGCTGAAGATCCCTTCTTTTTCCATGTTCATCTCCCGTGAAATGCATTGCTGGCAGATGTCTATTAATGTCACACCCTTTGGATTGTGGCGTTCTTTTAATATTTCTATCTACCCGAAATCAGGCATGCTGCGCGACCTTAAAATAAACCGCACCCGTACTTTCAGGAATAATTAGCAGCATGGGATTTGTAATAGTCGTACATGATCTTAAATACCTTCTCCTTCAGGCTAGCTGCTGTATCACCGGGCTGTACCGCAACCGGCGCAAGGAAATCCATTCGCAGGGTTGCCGGCCACAAATAAAAAGGTTTACTGCTGCCCGGCAGTACCTTTCTGGTGTTGAACAATAAAGCAGGTATTATAGATTTCCCGGTATCTGCCGCCAGCTTAAAGGCGCCATCGTGAAAGGATTTTAACGGCTCATTGGTTTTATTCCTCGTTCCTTCGGGATAGATGCACATGTGCAGCCCCTGTTCCAGCACAGCTTTCATTTTACCATAACTTTCCTTACGGCTGCGCTCACTTTTACGATCAACCAATACGGAGCCCCTTGAATAGATCAGTCCAAACAGGGGGATTTTTGCAAGCTCCGCTTTGGCAATGGTTTTGTTTGGACCCGGGATTTGCGGCGTGGTAATGGGTATATCCATGTAAGAGTTATGATTGCTCACTACAATATAGTTTTGTCCTTTTGCAAAATGTGCTTTACCCTTTACAATAATCCTGCAGCCGATCATAAAAAGAAAGAATTCCATCCATGCTTTTGATATCCGGCGGAATATTTCCGTACCCTTCGGCTCCTTTATGTAGTTGGTTAACCAAATGGGTACAACCGCTATAAGTAAGGTGGCGATAAATATAATGGCTCCCCAGAAAGCCCATATACGACCGAATATATTTTTGATAACAACCATATTAAATCCGAAATTCGATATAAAAGCATCAGGAACCAAATAACAAGAACCAAATAAAATTCAAATATTAAATTTGAAGCAATAAATCCGAAACCCGAAGGAAACTCCAACAATAAACCACAAACCATAAACTATAAATTAAATAATCCGAAGCGCAATCAATTTCAAATCATTCAATCTTCCAGTCAACCGGGTCTTTTCCCTGCTGCTGCAACAGGCTGTTTGTTTTTGAAAAGTGCTTACAGTTGAAAAAGCCTTTATCGGCCGAAAAAGGAGAAGGATGCGCTGCTTTCAATACATGATGTTTTGTTTCATCAATCAGCGCCTGCTTTTCCTGGGCAAACTTTCCCCATAATAAGAAAACAATGCCTGTTTTCAGTTCCGATATTTTTTGTATAACCGCATCTGTAAATACAGCCCATCCTATTTTGGAATGGCTGAAAGGTTCGTTTGCCCTTACCGTAAGCGCAGCGTTTAATAATAATACCCCCTGTTGTGCCCAGTGGGTAAGGTTTCCTTTCTTTGCAGGCATTGTTATCCCGATATCCGATTGTATTTCTTTGAAAATATTGATAAGCGAGGGGGGAGGAGGTACGCCATCCTGAACGGAAAAACACAGGCCGTGCGCCTGGCCTGCGCCGTGATAAGGGTCCTGCCCGAGCATAACCACTTTTACTTTATCAAAAGGCGTTTGTTCAAATGCGTTAAAAATAAGCGGCCCCGGCGGGTATATTGTTTTACCAGCCATTTTTTCCGTTTTCAAAAAATGAACGATTTGTTCAAAATAAGGCTTGGCAAATTCGTCTTTTAATACCGCTTTCCAGCTTGATTCTATTTTTACATCCATGGTCTGTGAATTCAGTTTGGGTGCAAACTAAAAAAAATTATCTTTGCCAACCTAAAAAGGTCCGGTAGCTCAGTTGGATACCTGCCTGCCGGCAGGCAGGGAGCATCAGCCTTCTAACCTACCTAACGGTAGGCAGGGCAGAGGGTCATTGGTTCGAAACTGGTTTTGATATATAGGAATAAACAGAGCAAATGTTCTTTGTATATGTGATAAGAAGCAGGAAAGATGGGCGTTTTTACGTAGGGCTCAGTGAGGATGTTGAAAAAAGATTGAAAGAGCACAACGCTAAAAAAACAAAGTCAACTAAAGGGTATGTTCCCTGGGAACTTTGTTTTTTTGAATTGTTTGATACAAGATTAGAAGCCCGGAAAAGAGAAATCTATCTCAAATCCGGTATTGGTAAAGAATATATTAAACAGTATTGGTCCGGTAGCTCAGTTGGATAGAGCATCAGCCTTCTAAGCTGAGGGTCATTGGTTCGAATCCAATCCGGATCACAAAAGTCACTCCAAAGAGTGGCTTTTGCATTTAAAGGCTGGTAATTTCAAAAAAAGGGTACGCTTCACTCGCTTTCATTAATCTGCCCGGTATTTTTATGGGCATTTTTGGTTATCTACAGTTTGCCTTAGCCTTTCTTTTTCTGTAGGTGTAAGACTTCGCCAGAGATAAAAGACAAGATAGCTTTCCCACCCGGGAAATTTTTTGAAAAATGTATTGAAGCTGAAGGTATCATTAACAGGCATTTGCAGGTGAACATACGCCATGCAACAAAACTGATTTGTTTTTATGCCAATACCTCTTTTGCCTGCGATTCAATTAAGGCACGGATCTGATTTTTATATAATCCGGCAATAAAAGGTATGGTAAGGTCAATTTCTACCATGTTTTCCTTTATAGCAATGCTGCCGGATGTTGAAAAAGGACCCATAGCCAGGCTAAAAGTGCCTGTATCTTCCAACCAGCTTTCCTGCACAGTATTTACTTTGTCGGCATACTTTTCTTTAAGATTTTGAAGCAGGTTTTTGATCCTGGCCTGCGCTTCCTCTTTCGTATGCTGATGTGGAATTTCAATTTTCATGGTTCATGATTTAATCGCAGAAAGCAGCAAATGTATGACAATGTTTTTCCATTGCTCCTCCATGGAACATTTCAAATTATTGCTCAGCATGGTTAATTGATGTTTCGTGCAGACACGAACCACGGCGAACGCTCTCATCTGCGGCATTTTCTGTATGGGTATGAATAATAAAAAATATAGCAAGTTTTATATTTATTTTAATATTAATTTACTTTATTTAAATAATGTTTTAATAATAAAAAATAATATAAATAATTTTGTTTATTATTATATTTATACTTATTTTTAATTTATTTTATGAAATGAAAAAGAAAAGAAAAGCGGGGGGAGGAAGGAAGAAATTGCCGCCTGAATTAGTGAAGCAGGCTGTAACGTTGTTTGTGGAAACGAAATATGTGGAAGCGGCCGGGGGATTAGAAGCATTAAAAGCGTATCTGTATAAAAAATCCATATCTCTGAAACCACCAGATAGTCGTTCCCCGTCCTGAACCCCGATGCCTTTTCGGGGTTTTCTTTTTTAGGGTTCAGCCGGTAATTGCGTTTGCAACGCTTATGCTACTTTTTTCTCCGGGTAATCCGGTATCATGTTCTTTTGCCAGAGTTGTGAAGAGGATACGGCCTGGCCGGGGTTGATGCTTTTGCCCTGCAGGTGCCTTTTGAACAAAACCGTACGGCTGCAGATGCTGCTATCTATTAAAAAAACCTGGTTGGGCATCTGCGCAGTGCCACCCAAACCAAGTACCAGGAAATGAGCCGCTTTTTTGTTTGTTATACCTGTGGCACATTGAAAGCTGTTGGCTATAAACCCCAGCCGGAATATACATTCGGCAGAAAATTCAAATCCGGTTACCAGGTCCTGAAAAGTAAAAACCGGGTGCGGATGGTTCACGGAGCGATGGATCAATGCAAATTTTTCTTTTGGAAAAAGCGTGCTGCACACATATGCTTCGAAAGCTTCCGCTTTACAATAAACACCGGGGATGATACAACTGTTCAGCAATACCGGGGGAATAACTGTTACCATAGGGTTGAGGGATTAGAAAACATATAACCATTTTCACATCGGTGTTATTGCCGGTTCAGAAAGGGCCCGCCGGATTTTACCATGCGGTAAAGAAGAACGCTATAACTAACCCGAAGCTGGTCACCAGGATTAGTATAAGCACCTTTTTTCTTTTTTAAACAACATACTATGCGCCGGTAACATTTTTCCAAACCATTACCACTTTTCCCCTGGTGCGCATAGCTTCAATGTGCCGTATGGCCTGTGGGATCTCTTTATAGGAATAAGTTTTTTCGATGTGAACTTTAACCTGCCCGCTTTGGATCAATACTGCCAATGTCTCCAGATCCTTTGTATTGGCTTCGGCAGTAAACTGCGCTAACGGAAACTTACCGGTAGCCTTTTTTAAAAGCAAAGAAAACATATGTAGTACGGTGGTGAAACCCACTACTACACCCCGCTGTCCCATGCGTTTATAATCTTTATAAGTAAGATTTCCGTTTGTATCAAGTATCAGGTTGTATTTGCCCGCATGCTGATGAATGTTCTCTGTATCGTATGCAATAACATGATCGGCGCCCAATGATCTTACAAACGCAACATTTTTACCGGAACAAACAGCGGTAACGGTAGCACCATAAGCTTTAGCAATCTGCACAGCGAAATGACCAACACCTCCTGAAGCACCATTGATTAAAACCGTTTCTCCTGCTTTTAGTTTACCGTGCGCAATCAAAGCCTGCAAAGCTGTTATGCCGGCTACCGGCACACCTGCCATTTCAGAAAAGCCTGTTCCTTCCGGCATGATGGCGCAAACATTTGCCGGAACGCATGTGTATGCTGCAAAAGCTCCTCCTGTAAGCGTTTCTCCAAATACACGGTCTCCCACCTTGAGATGCGATACACTATTCCCGGTTTGTTCAACAATGCCTGCAAAATCAGCTCCCGGAATTTTATCTTTCGGATGGAACAACCCGAAAGTGAAACGCGCAAAAAATGGTTTTCCCCGGAGAATATGCCAGTCAGCAGGATTGGCCGAATTGGCTTCTACTTTAACGAGAATATGACCATCTTTTACAGTTGGCTTTTCTACCTCTTCCAAGCGAAGTACGTCCGGACCTCCATATTTTGTTCTTGTAAAAGCTTTCATTTCAGCATAAAATTACACTATATTCAAACCCGTAATGACCCGCGGAAACCCCTTGCCGCATAATATGATTCCGCACCATTGTGATATACAAATACCGTGTTGTAGCGGCGATCACAAAAAAGGGCGCCACCAAGTTTACGGATAGCCGTAGGGGTGAGAATCCAACTCGAGGTTTTCAAATCAAATTCACCAAGCTGCTGCAGCTCGCGGTATTGTTCTTCCGTTAATAATTCAATATCCATATCAGCGGCCATATTCATTGCGCTGTCTTGGGGTTTGTGTTCTTTCCTCGATTCCAGCGCTGCATGGTCGTAACAAATGCTCCTGCGGCCTTTGGGCGTTTCTGCCGAGCAATCATAAAAAATATATTCGCCCGTTTTTCCTGCCTGCCCGCGAGGCAGGTTATCATAACCCACCACATCAGGTTCGCCGCCGGTTATTTCCATTTCATACAATGACCGCAATTTTGCCGGACTGTCTTCCAGCTTTGCCTGCACTTTACCCCAGTTGATGCCTTTATGGCGGTTCTTGTTTTTTTCAAAACGGGCTTTTAATGTTTTGAGGAGGTCCTGCGTTTGTTCTTGCGACAGGTTTTTTTTACTGCTCATGTTTTTTTACTGAAGTTGTTGAATAATCTAATTCTTTTTCTCGCACCGTTCGCGGCGGAGCAAAGGCACAGCGTTTTTTAGTGGTAGCGGCCGTTGTGCAAAATGAACTTCTTTAACTACAGGTTTTCTGCAGCGGTATAAATTGTTGCATTCGCTGCGTGAAACAGCTTAATCGTTAGCTGTCATTTTCAACCGGATTTCATATACTCAAATGTACCAAAATCTGAAATAGCAACTGCCCAATATTCCCACAGGAACATGGATTTTCCACACTATGGGACAGGAGTCTTCCTTCCCCAGGGTAAAAGTCATTCAATCCATAGCGCTACCCCCTCCCGGATGGGGACATGAACTTGTTGCCGGTTTAAAGAGGTGGGTTGATCTCCGCTTTGTGGCAATGGTCGTATAGTTTGTACTATCTCGCTCTCTGCATTTAAGGCTGGTTCATATCCCCCGCTGGTCCGAAAGGACTCCGGACTCCTTCGGAGCGGGGTTGAAGCCCGCACCATCAGCAAAGTATAATTAGTGGGGGTGGAGCTGTATTTCCTGCCCCAGCGGCTACCCGTTACCGTTGTTTACTCCCTGCACTGTATCCAAACATCTTTTTAAACGCATAGCAAAAGCTGCTCACGTTATTGTACCCGATGTGATACGCCACCTCCGTTACATTCATCACCCGGTTGTGCAGCAACTGTTTAGCCTCCTGCATGCGCAGCTGGTGTATGTCGCCAAATACCGTTGTCTTAAAAAAATATTTATAGCCCTTCTTCAGTTTGTATTCATTCAGTCCAAAGTGGCAGGTAAGCGCCTTCAGGCTCAATGCTTCTAAATATGACTTTGCAATATATTCTTTAACCGCGTATAACTTCTCCTTATCCGCCGGCGACCATTGCATTGCTGCAGGGTTCAATTGCAGCGCATGGAACTGATCCATCTGCAGTACAAACAACTCAAGTAACTTACTCTCGGTAAAAATATACCGCGTAATGCCGGTAAACGGACACGACAGGATGGCCGGTATCAGTTCCGTTATCCGGTGCTGCCAGTGAATAGCATCCGCAGCGCCCAAAAAATTGTTTTTCTGTTGCAGGTGTTTGCAGAACAGGGCCAGTGCCCCGGTTTCTTCGCTTTCCGCCAGGCTGTTTAAATACGCCCGGTGATAGGTAATGGTGCAGGCGTGAAACCGCCGCGAATGGATAATATGTGTGCCCGCGAATGCGGTATTGTATTGTATATTGTGTTCTCCCCTGCCAAAATACAGCGGCTTGTGCAGGTTATCGAAACGCGATTCCACATCGCCCTCCAGTACAAATACCGATTCGGCAGATTCTTCCGGCAAAGCATCCTGTAAACGAAAAGGCTGTCTCGCCGCAATATCCAGCTCGGTAAACAACATGCCGGGCGTATTGATGGCGTTCAGCTTACCCGCGGCAAGTGCCGGTTGTTTGAACTGTACCGTAAAATGTGCATAGCGATCGCCCGTATAAACCACCTCCTGCTGTGTGCTGTCAAAGTACCGGGCCCAGTGGGTTACATCAACGGTATCCATTTTTCTACATTTTTAATCCGTTTATCTAAACAGGCAATGCATTGCCATGCTTCAATTTTGCGGAATAAAAATAAAAAAAAATGAAAAGGGTTTCTGAAAACACGGTCTCTACTGCGCAAAATGCCGCATCAACTGTAAAAAAGAGCAAATGGAAATTAGGATTGTCGCTGCTGTTTTACCCCACCGGCGTGGTTCGCGTCTGGCGCAGCAGCCAAAGGTTATGGATAAAGCTGTTGTACAGCATACTGGCGCTGCCTGTTTTTTTAACCGTAGTGGTATATGCGGGCATCGTTGTATTTGCGGCCTTCCTGCCGGAGCTCGACTGCACGGTAGGTAACCGTACTGATAAAACGATCTACAACCGCGAAGGCAATTATGCCGCCACCTTTGTTAAAACCGGCAGGGAAACCAACAATGCATACGAGTTGGTGGAAGTGGAGCTGGAACCCCATGGCGGCAACGACTGGCATTATCATTCCAATTTTGTAGAAACATTTACGGTAGTGGATGGCAGGGTAAGGATCGGCAGGGACGGCAAAGAGATCATATTGGATAAAGGACAAACCACGCAGGCCGGTAAAAAGCATATGCACTATTTTAAAAACGCCCTCACCAGCAAGTCGGTATTGATGGTAAAAGTAACGCCTGCCGCGGGTTTAGAAAAAACGCTGCGGGTAGCCTACGGGCTGATCAACGACGGGTTGCTGAAAAACAATATGACGGAAAACCCCTGGCACATGTGCCTGCTGTTTGGATACAGCCAGTCGTACCTGCCCGGTATGCCCGCCTGGTTCCAGGAGCCGCTGATCAACGCACTCGCTAAAATTGCTCAATGGAAGGGAGAAGATGAATTGCTGCGCAAATATTACCGGTAAAATATTCGTTGTGGATGTAAATAGGGTAGAAGAGAAGTTGCTATTTGGGGCGTGCCCCCCGTCCGGACCGCCCGCTTAATTATTAATAATAGGTGTCACGCGGCCAATAACAAACAATGTATCCCGGTTTCTGTTATAGTATTTGTACTGTATTTAGATGTAATTGATAAATGACCGCTTTTGATGGCGGGTGACCACGACCGCAAACAGAGAAAAGTTTTTATGGTACAGGCTGCAGTGCTACTATGAAGCGTCTGTTGTGTCACTCACTTGTACGTTCTGTGTTCTATTCAGCTTTTTGAGGTGGATTGGTCTTCGTTTTGGGCAATAGTCGTATAGTTCGTATTATTTCCCCGCTCTGCAAATCCTCATACGCTTATCACCCCTTGCCAACCGCAGCTTTTATTTTTGCTATATCAATCTTTTTCATAGGCAGGAAGGCCCGGGTGATGCGGTCTATTTCATCCTGCGTTCCCTGCTGCATCATGGTTTCCATTTCGGCGGAGGTGATCTGCCAGGAGAGGCCGTATTGGTCTTTGAGCCAGCCGCATTGTTCCGATTCGGGCACGGCAGAGAGCTTTTCCCAGTAATAGTCTATCTCCGCCTGGTCTTTACAGGTTACCATAAAGGAAATCGCTTCATTAAAGCCGTAGCCATGCTCACGGGCGCTGTCCATAGCAGCAAGCCAGGTATCTTCCAGCCGCGTATCGGCAAACATCACAGAACTTTCTTTATCAGGTTCCATGCCCGGGGGATAGTGATACACGGCGCCTTTTTGTGCATCTTTAAAAACAGACTGGTAAAAATTGAGCGCTTCTTCGGCCCTGCCGCATTTGCTGTCGGTAAACAGGAGCGAAGGAATAATGGCCGGACGTTGTTCACCGGCGGGATCACTGAGCATGAGTTGCCAGGGCACTCCGTATTTGTCCTGCAGCCAGCCATAGCGTTTGCTGAAAGGGTAGACATCAATCGGCATAAGCACTTTGCCGCCTTTCGATAATTTATCCCATGCAGTATTTAAAGCATCCAGCGCAGCTTTATTGCTGTCGGCCGACTTGCCAAACAACAACGGATCAAAATTGACGATGAACGATACAGAGGGATTGAACCTGAACAGCGGCCCGGCGCTGATAGCCATAAATTCTTTATTCCAGATCTCGAAGCTCACCAGGTCGCAGTCGCCGGAAGGCGTGTTGCGGATTTTGGTGGTATGCGTAACTTTTGATTCCGGGAATACGGATGTATAAAATGCTGTGGCTTCCACAGCTTCCTTATCGAACCATAAATGCGGGATGATCTTTTGCATGGCGGTGGTTTTTATCGTTGACAGATGGGAATGAAGAAATCATGCCACAGATATCGGGGCAATTATTATATTATCCGGGATTTACCTGTTTTGTTAACAGATAATCAAAATTTAACCGTGGTTTCTCTTGTGTTTTCAGTAAACTTCATAAAAAAACGATATTGGCACACAAGTGGCTGCCGTTTCATAAAAGCTGATGGCCGGCCATTTATCCATACAGCAATTTAACTTCCGGGAAGGGTATGGGCGGTTGATCAAGAGCAATTACCAAACACAGTTGCACAGTCATTTTGCGATTGAAGCGGTTTATTGCCCCATGGCCGACGAAGTGCTGTCGCCCGGCTTTATTTCCCACGACTGGCCGGAGGGTACTCCCGGTGGTCCGCAGGCATTCCGGGCCTACTATGCGGCCATACGGAAGGCAGTACCCGACGCCAGGTATGAAGTGGATGACCTGCTTGCAGAGGACGATAAAGTAATGGTTCGCTGGAAGATGCGGGGAACCTACCAGGAAAGTTTTCCCGGTATAGATGTTCCTCCTGCAGGACAGTCCATCACGCTCAAAGGTGTTGCCATTTACCGGGTGGGAAAAGGAAAGCTGGCAGAACGCTGGGTGGTATCCGATATGTACGGTTTGCTGAAGGAGCTTAGGCAGAGTGGTAAAGGGTAAAATCGTATTGCGATACAATATCAACAGGCTATTGCTTTTATTATTGTACTACATTTTTTATTTGGGCGTGCCCCCGGTATGGGCAGCGATACTTCGGTTGCATATCCATCGCTACTGATCCGGTGCATCATTATCAGCACGGCCCATACCGGGGTCGGGCTTTCCGCTGCAAGTCCGCCACAAGGCTGCTGCACAATTTCTTCAGCGGGCTTTTCGCTGCCCTGCCTACCGCAGGCAGGAATCCCTCCCGCGGGGAAACACGTGCGGTTAAATAAATCAGTATTATTAATCGGATTATCAATATGAATCTATCAATTTCCATACTGCTGCAAGGAGTTGTGCTGGGGACTTGCTCCATGCTTCTTATCAGCACGGCTAAGACTCCGACGCGATAAAACTTTTCAACATTGTAATGTTAGACGTGAAATATTAGTAAAAGTGGGACATAAAAGGGTGAAATGCGAAAAATCATATCAATAGAGCTCCGGAGCTTTTTATTTTCCTCTACCTTTCTTCCTCTCACGAATAAAAATTTCATTCCCATAATCATATGAAGGTTTTCCTTCTGCAGGTTGATAAAATATTCTATTTGTAATTGGAATTACAAAGATTGTATCATACACCACACCATCCCGAGTATATTTACTTATAAAACATTCCCTTCTACCGATTTCAAAGTTATCTAAATAATGCAAAGTTAGAATTCCGTAGTTGGCTGATAGCATCGAAATCTCTCCGACCCATGTGCGGTTGCCATGTGTAAGTTCGACTTTAAATTTCCCCCGATGGGCTTTTATGTTAATTTGAGCCTGAACTATATTAAAGTTCGGAAGACGGTCATTGTCCTCTCTCATTGGATGTCCTTTCCAATCTTTTAACTTTCCCTTGCTATTCAAGTGTCGATACTTATAGCAGAAAACACACCATTTCCAAAGTATTGTTAAGAAGAAAAAGAGGAGCGATGCTAATCCCCCCGCGAAAAAAATGTTGATTGCTTCAGCTGAATCATAATCCCATGGCATAGTAGATTAATTTGGGTTGGTTTAATCTAATAAAAAGTTTGTGTATAATATTGAAAATAAAAAGGACACAAAAAAGCCAGGACAAACTAAGACCTTGACGAAATCACTCCATTCCCAATCACCTATATAATCTTTTCGCCATCATCAGCGTTGCACTAGTTCAGCAAACAAGTTTCGACGCGGTAAATCAACTCTCAATCGACCCTTTTCTTTTTTGAAAAAGTCATATTTGTTGTTGTCGTTTGGTTCCCGACTTATCGCTATCAATGAAGCGCAAGTGAGCAGATATGACAACTGCCATTAAAAAGTACTAGGATGCAAAGCTAATGCGAGATTTTTGATTTTGCAAGTTCACAATTAGCTTAAATAAGTTTAACGATTGTTGTCTGATCGCGTCTGAAGTTTTATATTTAAATATGTTTAGAAATGCTTTTAATCATTCGATAGATTATTTCGCACACTTTCTGGCAATCTTTATGGTCTATGGATTCACTGTATCGTTATTGAAAATGCTATGGTTAGAAGATAGACCCTTCGCATATACTTCAACAGGTAAGGTATTAGCAGGGCTTTTTTGCGTCCTGCTTTGGGCTGTAATTGCTAGTTTAATCTATTTATGGATGCGCGATCTCGAAAATTCTTATGTGACCTTCATCGTCGGCGTCATTGTTTGCCCATTCGCCCTCTATCGCGCATATTCCGACAAGAAACACGATAAGGTATAACCTTTCTTAATCTTAAGGCTGACCTTATCGTATATATTCAATCTATGCTTTATTAACATAGGAGTAAATGCTGGTAGATGGGCAACAAAAACATTCAGAAAATATAGGCACTAATGCAGTTGCTAATAGCAAAAACTGTTTTTTCTCAGAAAAATCAACCCTGCAATCTTTGCATAGCTAGTTTTGGTTATTTGAGTATTATTTCTCGATCTTGAAAAGTTGTTATTCCAAATTGAATATTATTATAGAAGTAATTTCTGGTATCATTATTTAACGCATTTTTTATTGTGCTAGAATTCGGGTAACTAGCAAGTGGCTTTGGCTGGGTACAAGTAGCGAGAATAAAGTCTAATTGATCAAGTTCTTTTTGAAGTATGGGGTTGACTGCCTTTATCCATTCAATATCAATTTCTCCAGTTTCCTTTAGTATGGAACTTTCACCTCCTGCCTTTAAATTTTGATGATTTTCACCCATTTCATCTTTCTCAAGCTCTTTTCTGAATTTTCGAAGAATATCGTCTTTTTGTGCTTGGCCAAATTTAGGATTGAATAGTATACCTATTATGCACCATTTTTCTTTATTACCTTTTACCAATTTATTATCGTTCGCTCTTTCAGCCGTCGATAGATATCTTGCTTGATAAAGTAATCCTTTCCATGTTACGGGATTATTCTTAAAAGGTATAATGTAAGCAGTCCCTAACTTTTTATTATTTTCTACTTCTTTTGAGAAAACCATTGTATATGATTGTTCATTTGATAGCCTCCCATATCTTATTGGAGCAAAAACATGAATTTTCTTGTCCATATTTAATCTTTTTGTTCTCCATTTTTTCCTTGCACCTTTATTAGTACCTTGATCCGGATCCCACAATAAAGACCCGATAATTAATATTCCTCCGTTCATAAATTTGATTATAAAAAGGGAAAGCTATCCGTAGTAACTTTAATGTTATTTTTATTTCTTCTCAACCATTTTATCAATAGGGTTAAATGTAGGTTGGTAGCTGAATAAAGAGTTGCCTGTTGCGCTATCGCTATTATTTACCGTATTTGAGATAATGTTGATCGCTTGTTCGTCATCAAAATTCTGAATCGCTTCAACAGGTATTTTTAAAGCAGCAGAAATTTGCTGGAGCAGGGGAGCGTCAATCTTTTCCTTTTGCTCCAGGAGGGAGATATTTTGCTGGTTCCAGTCATCGCCCAGGTCGGCGGCAAGGGCGTCCTGTTTTATAACCAGCATTTCGCGGAAGTGTTTTACGTTGCGGCCTTCGTGTATGCTATGGTTGGTTTTGGTATTTTGAGACATAGGGAAAAATTTAGTTTTAAGCGGGAAGTTACAGAAAAATATCCGGTAACATACCGGTAAATTACTATATGATAAGCCGTTAAATACAGTTTCACCATGTAGGATACGGGGCGCAGGCGTTATTGATTTGCTGCATAAATGGTTTGCTATGTCCAATGATATCAACACACGGCGAATGCGTATGCAACAAAGCATTTGGGGAGTACGGCGCTTATGCATTTTTCCCGGTTATACAGTTGTGCAGTAAATGGCTGCAGGATTCCGGCTTCAGGGCCGGTCATACCATTTACCCACGAAATATTTTATTCTTTTTATGGTGTTCGTGATTCGCTTCGCTTAATTCTTTTTTCCGGCGTCTAACGTTACTTCTAAATATTATCCGGATTTCACAAAGTTTAAATTTCAGGCAAATTTTGAACGATATCCGTGATTTTAAAGTACTTTATATTTTAAATATATATGTTACTGTTTGATAATAATATGTTTAATCAAAATAACTATTTATTTTCCTATAATTTATATTATGTTAAATAATAAAAGTGCAAAAACCCCCCGACTGCCTGAAAATGCTATTCTCAAAAAAATTGCAGAAAGAACTTCTTCTTCCTGCTATTGGCCTTACGGTATTAATTCCAAAATAATCCTACTTTCCTATAAGCACCCTGAAACCCACATAAAGAGATGAAAGATTATTTAAGCTGGTTCCCAGATAAAACCTGTTTGCTTTTGTTGTTGCTGTATTCCAGTATTCGTTTTTATCGTGTGAATAGTTCAGGTACAACAGGTTATTAAAACCGGCTTCTAAGTGCAGCTTTCGGCTTACAGCGTAAGAAAGTCCGGGGTAAAGATTCAGGTAAGCAGAAAATGTTTTTACTTTCCTTGGATCATTATTAATATTAGGTGTTTGTTCATAGCGCTGCTCTCCGTATCCTGCTCCAAGACTATTTTGTACAAAAACATAAAAACCACTTTTCCCTATATTCTTATAATGCCTGGCAAATACCCCTGCCCCAAACGAGTTTCCTTTTTGTGTGGCCTGGTATGGATTTCTATTCTCCGAAAAGCCGGCATTTAAAGAAACGCCTGCGATAAAATTATCTTTTACAGCAATGCCTGCCACCGGCGAAATGTTGAAGCTGTTTTGTTTGATGGTGTTTTCATCATTGGCATTTTTTGCATTTACTGTGCTCAGCGATAAATCGCCGCCTAAAAACAATGAACCTTTTGTAATCTGTGCCTGTGAAGTTGCATACGCTGCAATAAGAAAGAAAATAAGAAAGGGTGAAATTTTTTTCATAGCCTGTGTTTTTGGTTAATAAAGAAGCAAATTATAAAAAGAAAGTACAGGGTACACATAAGCCCCAACTACTTTAACGAAGGTTTGTGCTAAAATAACCGGAAGCCGGAAAAGCATATTGTTTTCATGTATTTTTACTCAAAAGGAAATCATATGATGACTGTTCCTGCCAGGTTTACATGTATGCTGATGATGGTTGCATTGCAATCATTTGCTCAAACCAACACGCCTTTGCCACGTATTGCTATTGCCGGAATTGGCATTGAATCCAGCACCTTTTCACCGGCATTAAGCACCGAAGCTTCTTTTACTATAAAACGGGGCAACCAGATCTACACTTCTTACCCGGGGTTTATGCATGAAGGATCGCCCATAAGGAACAGGGCAACATGGCTGCCTGCCGTTACCGCCCGTTCACTACCAGGTGGAGCCGTGCCAAGAGCGGATTACGAAGCGATGGCAGGCTATATACTTGATTCCCTGAAAAAGAATCTTCCCTACGACGGACTATTTTTTGATATACACGGCGCCATGAGCGTGGTTGGGCTGGATGACCCTGAAGGCGATTTGATAACAAGGGTGCGTAAAGTGGTGGGACCGGAAACCATTATTTCTACTTCAATGGATTTGCATGGCAACGTGTCTGTGCGCCTGGCTGAACTTTCGGATTTAATAACCTGCTACAGGATGGCTCCCCACGAAGACGCGCAGGAAACCAAGCAGCGTTCTGTAGAGCAGTTGCTGCAAAGACTGGAATCAGGAAAAGGCAAGCCCCGCTATAAAGCATGGATACCCGTGCCCATTTTATTGCCCGGCGAGCAAACGAGCACACGTATTGAACCCGCGAAAAGCTTATACGCTGCAGTGGGTACTGCTGCTGCGCGGCCGGGCGTTATGGAAGCAGCGTTATGGATGGGTTATCCCTGGGCGGATGAACCGCGTAATCATGGAGTAGTAATGGTTACCGGTGATGACCAGGAGGCTGTGGCCGCTTCCGCTGAAGCATTAGCGAATCATTTCTGGCAGGTAAGAGATGCGTTTCACTTTGTGGCCCCTACCGGAAGTCTTGCAGAATGCCTTAACAAAGCCATAGCAAGCAGGAAGAAGCCTTTTTTTATAAGTGATTCCGGGGATAATCCCACAGCGGGGGGCGCCGGGGATGTTACCTGGTCGCTGCAGCAAATATTGGCCAGGGAAGAATTTAAGTCTGCCAACGGACCTACATTAATTTACGCTTCCATACCCGGGCCGGATATGATCCAAAAAGCTTTGAAAGCAGGAGTTGGAAAAAAAGTTACGGGACTGGCAGGCGCTGCAGTAGACAACAGGTATGCCCCACCGTTATTGATAGAAGGTACGGTGCGGGCCATTTACCAGGGCGACGCTAATGCCGGTGTGGAAGCGGTTATACAAACCGGATCGGTGTTTGTGATCGTTACACAAGAAAGGAAGCCGTATCATAAGGAAGCGGATTTCACCCGGCTGGGGCTGGAACCGCGTAAAGCTGATATTGTTGTGGTGAAGATCGGTTACTTAGAACCTGAGTTATACAATATGCGGGCTGACTGGTTGCTGGCGCTTACTCCCGGTGGTGTTGACCAGGACCTGGCGCGCTTACCCTATAAAAGAATACAAAGGCCGATGTTCCCTTTAGATAAAAATATGAAGGACCCTGATTTAAAAGTGCGATGGGTGAAAGCTTCTCAGGAAGCGGAGTTGTATTAATTGAAAAAGGGAAGCCTGACACGCTTCCCCTTTTGTTACTTATTTTTTAAAAGATAACCTTTTTACTTGTTATCAATCTCGTCATATTTCTTCTGGTAGAAATCTGATTTGGCTTTGTCGCCTTTCCTGTCGTAGCAATAAGCCAGGTTGTTACAGGCTGACTTAAATTCAGACTTTTCAGATAATTTCAGTGTTCCCTTATTATCGTATTCCTTAAACACCACTTCAAAAGGAGGAATAGCTTTATCGCATAAAGACAGCACCTGGGCTTTCAGCTCTTCTTTTTTCTTCAGATCTTCAGGCGTTTTTCCTTTTATTTTGTTAACATCTTCTTCAATAAATAATGCCTGGTTAAAATAGTGTTTGGCCAGGTTAAGGTTAGCTTCCAGCGCATCCGGCTTAATGGCCAGTGCCTTTTTATACAGGTCTTCTATTTTTAAGCAACGTTCCGTATAATCGGCAGGCCTGTCTTTTTCGTCGCTTACATGCGTTTCATTAAACAACTCGTTGGCATAATCTAATATCAGGTCAAAGCCTTCCGGGTTGGAGGCAATCAGCTCTTCGTATTTGGCATAAATAGCTTTCTTATCGCCCTGTCCGCGCAGGTAGTCAAATTCTACTAATGGCAGATAGTCGTCCTTCGGGTATAATTCACGCCCTAATGCCACATATTTTTGCATATTGGGAATGTCTTTTTTATCAAGGTAATATTTTGCCAGGTAGCGATAGGTAGTTACATGTTCGGGCTTGGTTGCCACTTTGGCCTCAGCCAGCTTCTGGAACAACGCAACGGCTTCATCATCTTTTTTAGCATTCATTGCAGATAATGCTGAATAATATACCAAAGTAGTATCCAGTTTATACAGCCCCCAGCCCTGATCGAAAATATAATCACCGATTTCGCCGGATTTTTTAAAATTAACCAACGCGTCTTCATATTTTTCGGCGTTATACTGGCTGGCGGCCACATCGAAGTAGCTGCCATACAAATCGTATACAGGCTTATAGCTGTCTACAGTTAAAAGCGTGGTTGCCTTGGTTTTATCTATTTCCTGGGCCTTTTTGATGGCTTCAAAAGCCTCTGTTCTTCCATCGGCTACCAACGTTTTAAATTGATCATTGGCTGCAATAGCACCGTAAATTTTTGCCTTGGTGTACCACACTTCCACATTTTTTTGATTCTTGGGTACGGCTAACAAGGCGTCAATTCCCTGCTTGGCTTTATCCAGTTCGTTATCTTTTAGCATATCTTTCACCTTGTTAAGGTTTTGCGCCGAAAGACCCAATGTCCACCCCGCCATGAGGGCGATGAGCATTATTTTCTTCATATGTGTTGTTTGTTTAAATACTTGTAATTTATTTGGATATTAAGCGATCCTAGCCCGGGTTTTCTCCTGTTGCCGGAGCACTATCATCCCCTGCATGTCCATCCTCCTCTTCCTCATCATTTTCCGCTTCATAGCGGGCCAATTTTGTAATGGCTGCTATGGCATCATCTTCATCAAGTCTAATCAGCTTTACGCCCTGGGTGGCTCTTCCCTGCCGGCTTACCTGGTTTACCGCCATCCGGATGGTAATACCAGACCTGCAGGTAATCATCAGGTCTTCTTCTTCCGTTACATCTAATATGCCCACCAAGGACCCCGTTTTTTCTGTAACATTAATTGTTTTTACGCCTTTGCCGCCACGGTTGGTTATGCGGTATACTTCTTCTCCGGTTTCATCGGTAATGGCAGTACGCTTACCGAATCCTTTTTCGCTAACAACCAGCACCGTCCTGGAATTGTCCTCTTTTTTGACACAAATCATGCCAACCACTTCATCATGCTCATTATCTACTTCAATGCCCGTAACACCAATGGCTCCGCGGCCTGTTGAACGCACTTTGCTTTCAGGAAACCGGATCGCCCTGCCGCTTTTCACCGCCATCATTATTTCACTGTTGCCATCTGTCATTTTTGCTTCCAGCAACTCATCTCCTTCTACGATGGTTATTGCATTAACTCCGGTTGCACGCGGTCTGCTAAAATCTTCTAAAAGTGTTTTCTTAATCGTGCCTTTCCTTGTGCAAAGTACAATATAATGACTCTTTACAAATTCCTCATCTTCTAAATTCTTTACCGCTATAATAGCACGTACTTTATCATCCGGAGGCAACTGGATCAGGTTTTGGATTGCCCTGCCCTTACTGGTTTTATCACCTTCGGGCAACTGGTATACTTTTAGCCAGAAGCACCTCCCCTTTTCCGTAAAATACAGCATGGTATGATGGGTAGAGGCCACGAACAGGTGCTCGATCCAGTCTTCCTGCTTGGTGCGTCCGCCGATAGCGCCCCTGCCGCCCCTGTTTTGCTGCCGGTATTCGGTTGCTGAAGTTCTTTTTATATAGCCCTGGTGAGAGATGGTGATCACCACATCCTCCTCTTCAATCAGGTCTTCCAGCCGCATCTCATCGGCAAGATATTGAATTTCGGTTTTACGGCTGTCGCCAAATTTATCTTTTATTTCAATGAGCTCCTTCTTTATGAGATCATACCGCATTCCTTCATTTCCCAGCAGCTCAATAAGATAAGTGATCTGTTTCATTATTTCATCATACTCTTCCTTTATTTTCTCCCGCTCCATGCCGGTAAGACGCTGTAATCTCAGTTCCAGTATAGCTTTAGCCTGTACTTCATCGAGCCCCCAGCCTGCATTTACCAGTTTTTCCCTGGCCACATCGGGTGTGGCTGAACTCCGGATAAGTGAAATAACTTCATCAAGGTGGTCTAAGGCAATAAGGTATCCCTGCAACAGGTGCGCCTTCTTCTGCGCTTCTTTTAATTCATATTGAGCACGCCTTACTACTACTTCGTGCCTGAATTCCACGAACTCGCTGATCAGATCCCTGAGGTTAAGTAATTTGGGTCTCCCCCTTACAATGGCCACATTGTTAATGCCATAGGAAGTTTGCAGCTCGGTATGCTTATATAAATGATTGATAACCACGTTGGCTATAGCATCCCGCTTCAGGTCTATAACTATCCGCGTACCTTCTTTTTCATTCGACTCGTTATTAACATGGGCTATTCCGTCTATGATCTTTTCATTAACCAGCTCCCCTATTTTATTGGTAAGTACATCACGACTTACCTGGTAGGGCACTTCCGTAATGATGATCTGTTCCCTGCCGCTGGGTTTGGTATCTACATGCAATTTACCGCGCATCACTACCCTGCCCCTGCCGGTATGCATACCCGTTCTAATGCCTTCATAGCCGTAAATAATACCGCCGGTGGGGAAATCGGGCGCTTTCACAAATTTGATGAGCTCTTCAACAGTAATTTCCTTATTGTCTATATAAGCGATGCATCCTTCAATTACCTCTGTAAGATTATGGGGCATCATGTTGGTAGCCATCCCCACGGCAATACCACTCGATCCGTTTACCAGCAACTGTGGAATACGGGTGGGGAGAATAGAAGGCTCCCTTTCCGAATCGTCGAAGTTCGGTTGAAAATCTACCGTATCTTTTTCTATGTCATCGAGCATATGCTCGGCTAATCTTTGCAGCCTTACCTCTGTATACCGCATTGCCGCCGGTCCATCGCCATCCTGGTTACCGAAGTTTCCCTGCTTGTCAACAAGGGTATAGCGCATGCTCCAGTCCTGCGCCATACGAACCATAGCATCATATACCGACCTATCGCCATGCGGGTGATATTTACCAAGCACCTCCCCTACCACACGCGCCGATTTTTTATACGGGCGGTTATAGTTCAGCCCAAGGTCATTCATGGCATATAAAATGCGGCGGTGTACCGGTTTTAATCCATCCCGCACATCGGGCAGCGCCCTGCCTACAATTACGCTCATAGAGTAATCAATGTAGGCGGTTTTCATCTGCTCTTCAATATTCACCTGAATGATGCGGTCATTGTCGCTGGTTTCCAAAGGAACTAAGTTATCTTCCATAATAATTTTACGATTCTGATTTTCTTTGCTTTTTGCTGTATTTCAAAATGCGTGCAAATGTACCACATTTAGCGCGTTTTCCGTTTAAAACAAAGGCTTTCTTGTACCCTTTTTTTTCACGGCTGCAGGTTTATACATTTATATGAATGAGCAGGTTACGGCGGCTTGAGCTGCGGGCTGGCATATAGCAATTAAAAAGGTCTTTACACAAATATTGGATAGATGGGTCCGGATGGTTTTTCATACTACCTCATTATGTATGGCTGCATCGCCGGCAATATAAAGGCTATAAAAAAGGGACGGATTAAAAAGGATCTTTTCATTGATATTGGATGTGGATTCAGGGATCTGTGGTTTCAGGTAGTTTCTCAAAACAAACGCACTACATAACCGGGCATACTCCTTCCCGTAACCCATTCCAATATTGTTTGTATTGTTTGGAATACAGCTATAGGATTCGTATACAGATTAATATTCGTGAGTAATTTTCAGGCTGAAGTAAGCAAAGACCCACAGGAACATTTTTAAAAATGTTACCTGTTTAGATACATTCTTTAAGAGGGGAACGGATAAGGTTTTATAAGGCTGCATTTTCCGGAGCGGATAATAAAACCGGAAATTAAAAATGCGCATCGGCATATATGACGGTGACCGGTTTAAAAAGGTTGCGTAAGCAATCAGTTTTTTGTTATGCAGGCTTGCTACCGCATAAAAAGAGTAAAATTGCAGGAACAAACAATGAATTTTGAAAAAAATCCTCCTCTTTGGAGCCGGCAAATCGGCTACCTGCCTAATTGATTATTTGATACAACAGGCTACGGATAATAACTGGCAGGTCATAGTCGCGGATGGGAATTTTGAGCTGGCACAAAACAAATCAGGTGGCTCTTTATACGCCACTCCGGTGCAGGTTGATGTAAAAGATGATGAGCAAAGAAACACGCTCGTTGAACAGGCTGATATCGTTATTTCCATGCTGCCTCCATCCCTTCATTCAATAGTAGCTGAAAATTGTATCGCAGCCGGCCGTCATTTGCTTACGGCATCGTATGTTGATGAAGCGATCAGGAAGCTGGAACCGGAGATTAAAAAGAAGGGTATATTATTTATTTGCGAGATGGGGCTAGATCCCGGCATTGATCATATGAGCGCCATGCAGCTCATTCATCGCATTCATGCTATGGGAGGAAAGATCCATTCGTTTTACTCCCATTGCGGCGGACTGGTGGCGCCGGAAAGCGATGAAAACCCCTGGCATTATAAAATAAGCTGGAACCCGCGCAACGTGGTATTGGCCGGGAAAGCCGGAGCAGTATATAAATTAAATCATAAAACACAGCAACTACCTTATCATTTGCTATTTGATGCCAGCCGCACCGTGGAAATACCGGGGCATGGCCGTTTAGCCTGGTACCCCAACAGGGATTCGCTTGCCTATATCCCTTTATATGGATTAGAGGAAAGTTCTACTTTTATCCGAACCACATTACGACATCCTGATTTTTGTGCAGGCTGGAAAAAAATAGTTGAGCTGGATCTCACAGACGAAACAAGCCAGTATAACACCGATGAGATAAGCTATAAAACATTCTTTGAAACGCATCTCCGGGAAAATGGATTTACAGAT
>NZ_DAOMQT010000013.1:0-32578 GCF_035445465.1 Agriterribacter sp. | reverse complement strand
GATAAGCTATAAAACATTCTTTGAAACGCATCTCCGGGAAAATGGATTTACAGATATTACACCCGGCACCAAAAAAACATTGCTGGCTTACCTCGGTTTGTATGAAGATGAAAAAATAAACGCCGGATTGTGTACGGCAGCCGATATCTTACAAAGGGCTGTTGAAAAAAAGCTAATGCTGCGGCCGGAAGACAGGGATATGATCATAATGCTGCACGAAATAGGATATGAATTTAAAGCCCAATCCCATCAAATAACAAGTGCGCTTATTGTTAAGGGTGAGAACAGTCTGCACACCGCTATGGCCAAAACGGTTGGCTTACCCTTAGGCATAGCCGCAGCCCTGGTACTGCAGGGAAAGATCAGTCTTACCGGTTTGCATATTCCCACAGTGCCTGAAATATACGGGCCTGTTTTGGAAGCGTTGCGGAAAGAAGGGATTGTGTTTAAGGAAAGCTGATGGGAAAGCACCAAATCAATCTCAAATCCGAAGCCGGGAGTCCAAAATCCGAAGGAACGCAACAAGAACCAAATCACAAGAAACAAATAAAGTTCAAATTTAAAATCCGAAGGCAGAACCCAAAATCCGAAGCCGGAATTTCGAAATCCGATGAGGGCTGTCAGCAATCGGCTTTCAGCCATGAGCACAACAGGAGTATTCATCCTATCATTAGTAATTACCCCACTGATCGCTCAGGGCTGAAAGCTGACAGCTTAGGAGGGAATGAGTTATCTGTACATCGTTAGTGTGCTTAAGCTGAAAGACTGACGGCTCAAAGCCGATGGCTGATGGCTGACTGCTGATAGCCCATAGCTCTTACCTTTTCAACATCCCCGCAAGCAGCCCCACGCCTTCCGTTGCCGGCTTTTCAATAACCGTAATATCGTGCACAGGGGAAGTATAAGGTATCTTTTTATCAATAATAAATTTAGGTATGCCATAAGGCGCGTATTGCAGTAATCCTGCCGCGGGGTATACAGCAAGCGATGTACCCACTACCACAAAATATTCCGCATGCTGTGTTATTTCAATTGCTTCTTCAATCATGGGTACGGGTTCCTCAAACCACACAATATGCGGACGTAATTGTGCTCCGTCTTCCGCCCTGTCGCCTATATGCATATCGCCGGTAATATCATATACCAGCCGTTCATTTTTTTCACTGCGCATTTTCAGAATCTGCCCGTGCAGGTGCAGCACTTTAGATGAACCGGCCCTTTCGTGCAAATCATCAATATTTTGTGTAATAATATGCACATCAAAACCTTTTTCCAATGCAGCCAAACCCGTATGTGCCGCATTAGGTTGAGCATCCAGTACGTTTTTGCGCCGGAGATTATAAAACTGCAATACCATCTCCGGGTCTTTTTTCCATGCACGCGGAGTAGCCACATCTTCAACGTTGTATCCTTCCCAGAGTCCATCGCTGTCTCTGAAGGTTTTTAAACCACTTTCGGCGCTGATGCCCGCACCTGTTAATACCACAAGTTTCTTTTTTTGCATAAGCTAATATAGTACGCGCTAAAAAACAGGAGCCTCAGCCTTAGCCCTGCATGGCCTCCCTTTCCACATCTAATAAAAAGTTGTCGCGGTTGGCAATGATAAGATTTTTATACCTGTTTATCTTCACCCAGTATATGATCCAGCAAACAAGGGCCGCCAGTGCCGCTACTGAGCCCAACAGATCAGACATACTGCTTTGATTCAGCACCAGGCTTCCTAAGTACAGCAGGGTCATGGTTAATCCCAGAACAAAGGTAGGCCGTTCTTCAGCTACGGGAATGTTCAGTCGCAGGCATTCATTTTTTATGGAATCGGCCATGCGGTTAATGAGTATAAACTGCCACACGATGTTAAACAAAGGAACAAGTAGCAGCCATACCTGCCCCGGAGCCATCATCCTGCTTTCGATAGCAATGGCTGCCAGAGTATTTTGCAACGTAATAAGATAAAAAATGAAGGGCACCACGATGGCAAGGAGCATTAAGATCATGATCCATTCGTTAGATATTGTGTTCATATATAAGCTTTAGGTAAATATAACGTATTCGTAAAGCAGTTTCTTTTATGAGCGGTATCGCATTTTAATAATCTTCGCTTATTTTGGCCTCCAAAAAAGATACAGCGTTATGCAAACAGCACATGAAATTGATTACCGTATTTATGGCGAAGAAATGCAGTATGTGGATGTAGAACTGGATCCGGGGGAAACCGCGATGGCGGAAAGCGGCGCCTTTATGATGATGGATGATGGCATACAAATGCAAACCATTTTTGGAGACGGAACGCAGCAGCAGGGCGGCGGCTTTATGAACAAATTATTCAGTGCCGGCAAAAGGCTGCTTACCGGTGAAAGCCTGTTTATGACGGCTTTTACCAATATTGGTCAGGGTAAAAAAAGAGTGGCTTTTGCCTCACCCTATCCCGGTAAGATCATAGCGCTCGACCTGTATGAGCTGGGTGGAAAAGTGGTATGCCAGAAAGATGCTTTTTTATGCGCTGCCCGTGGAGTGAGTATTGGCATTGAGTTCCAAAGAAAGTTAGGCACCGGCCTGTTTGGAGGAGAAGGATTTATTATGCAGAAATTAGAAGGCAACGGTATGGCTTTTGTGCATGCCGGCGGGCATGTATTTCAGCGCGTATTGCAGGCAGGGGAAATGTTGCGTATTGATACCGGCTGCCTCGTAGCCTATACCAAAGATGTGGCCTACGACATACAATTTGTTGGCGGCATACGCAATACCATATTTGGCGGCGAGGGACTGTTCTTTGCCACTTTGCGCGGTCCCGGCAAAGTATGGATCCAAACGCTTCCGGTAAGTCGCCTGGCCAGCCGAATACTCGCCTACGGAACAGTTAAACGTAAAGAAGAAGGCAGCTTATTAGGCGGCTTAGGCAATTTGTTAGATGGAGACGGGAGATAGATGGCAGGTTACAGGTATGAGGTGTAAGGCGTAAGCTACAAGCTTCGGAATCGATGATTTGTAGTTTATCGTTTATGGTTTATGGTTGCATTTGGCTTCGGATTTCGAAATTCCGGCTTCGGATTTGAAATTTGAATTTATTTGTGATTTGGTTCTTGTTTCCTGGTGCTTTGTATTCCTCATACCTCAAACCTTACACCCCACACCTCAAACCTTATGTATCTCGCTCGTAAAATGGAACTGTATCGCCGGATTATTGGCAATCTCTGTATTAAGGAACCATTCGCTTTGGGCCAGGTATACCAAATGATCATCTTTGTCTAATACCACATTTGCTGTTTTAAAACGTATAAAATCTTCTAACTTTTTACGGTCGTCGGAGGTTATCCAGCAGGCTTTGTAAAAAGGAAGGGCATTGAACTGAACCGATGCGCCGTATTCATGCAACAAGCGGTACTGGATCACTTCAAACTGCAGGTCGCCTACACATCCTATGATCTTGCGGTTGCCGCCATGCTGCGTAAAGAGCTGGGCAACGCCTTCATCGGTAAGTTGCAATAACCCTTTTTCCAATTGCTTCGTTTTCATCGGGTCTTTGTTCACTACTTCTTTAAAGAGTTCCGGTGAAAAGCTTGGTATGCCTGTATAATAAAATCCGGCGCCTTCCGTAAGGGTGTCCCCAATTTTAAAATTGCCCGTGTCAAACAATCCCACTACATCGCCGGGAAAGGCTTCTTCTATCACATCTTTCTGGCGGGCCATAAATGAATAGGGGTTGCTGAAACGTATATCCTTATCTAAGCGAACGTGATGATAATATTTATTGCGTTCAAACCTGCCGGAACAAACCCTTAAAAAAGCAATGCGGTCGCGGTGCCGGGGGTCCAGGTTCGCATGTATCTTAAATATGAATCCGCTGAATTTTTCTTCTTCCGGACAAACTTCCCTTTCTGATGTTGGGCGGCACAAAGGTGCGGGAGCTATGCGGATAAAAGTATCAAGCATTTCTTTAACCCCAAAATTATTTACCGCGCTTCCAAAAAACACCGGCGCAGTTTTAGCGCGGAGGTAATCCTGCACATTCATATCACCGTATACACCGTCAATCAGTTCAATATCTTCCCGCAACTGTACAGCATTTCTTTCGCCTATCTTTTCAACCAGCACGGGGGTTGAAAGATCGGTTATATGCTCCATGTCTTCGTCGTTGGTTTTGGTATGAGGAGCAAACAACAACAGGTTTTTTTCAAAAAGATTATAAACGCCTTTAAACTCCTTCCCGCTGTTAATGGGCCAGGTCATGGGATGAAGCTGTAAATGCAGCTCCTTTTCTATTTCTTCAAGCAAATCAAAGGGCAGCTTACCATCCCTGTCCATTTTATTAATGAATACAATCACAGGTGTATCGCGCATCCGGCAAACTTCCATCAGCCTGCGGGTTTGCTCTTCCACTCCGTTCACGCTGTCAATAACCAGTATTACACTGTCTACCGCGGTAAGGGTTCTGTAAGTATCTTCAGCAAAATCTTTGTGACCGGGCGTATCCAGCAGGTTGATCAGGTTGCCCCTGTATTCAAATGTCATTACACTCGTTGCCACAGATATACCACGCTGCTTTTCAATTTCCATGAAATCGCTGGTGGCATGCTTTTTTATTTTATTGCTTTTAACGGCTCCCGCTGTTTGAATAGCGCCTCCAAAAAGCAACAGCTTTTCTGTTAAGGTAGTTTTACCGGCATCGGGGTGAGAGATGATGGCAAAGGTTTTACGCTTGCTGATTTCTGCTGTATATTTCATCGGGGCGCAAAGGTAAGGATATGTGATTTATTGTCCTACCAGAAACAGGGCATTGCAGAACATTAGTTTACCATTTTGCCAAAAGTTCCTGAACAGCACATCATCTGCCATGTATACAATATTCCCGCTGCCTATATCCTGTACGCCATATATCAAACCGTCATTCAGCTTCTTTTTTAATTCCGAACCCACAAAGCCCGCTACCAGGTTATCTTTTTTAATAACCCCAACGTTCCATCCGTTGTTAATGAATTCATACACATGATCGTCCATTTTAAGCGTATAATAATAACCGGGATAACCAAACGCCAGGGGATGGCTATTATCTAACTGCACTTTATAAATGGAACCCGGTGTGGAAGAAGAAATGAATTCCCGGTCATGATCGCCGAACTTTTTCAATGCGGCATACAAATCCTTCTTATCCGTATCGTCATCATCTTTTTTAAACTTTATTCCGGCTTCCTCCAGCCCGGCTAACTGGGCCACTGCGTTTTCCATGGCAATGAGCCTGCCGCCTTTGCTGATCCAGCTTTTCAAGTCGGAAAAATCCTTATTATTCAAAAAAGGATACCTGCCATCTGGCAGGATCAAAACATCAATATCGTTCCAGTTGGCGCGGTTCAGGTTGCCTGAGTTGATAAGGGTAACCGGGTAATTCAATTCCCTTTCCATAAAGAACCACACTTCACCCGCAGCATTGGCATTCACCCCCTCGCCGGTAACCAGGGCAATTTTGGGCGCTTTCATATATTTTACATTTTCACTGCCAAAATCATATCCTTTGTCTACAAAGCCGCTGCTCACCGGGTATGCTTTCAGGTTTTGCTGATTGCAGCACTCTGCTACCAGCTTCCATAAATGATCAGCAAAAGCTCCATTCGATGTTTTTAGTATAATGATAGCCCCTGCTTTAAAGCGGGTATCGTTTACCTCGAAACCGGCTGCTGCAAAGCGCAGCTTCACTCCTTTTTGCATGAGTTGGGCTACGGCTTTAGCGCTTTGTACCCCTTCCCACGGAATAACATAGCCATAGGTACTGGAGGCGGCATTGTGAAGCGGTTGCTCTTTTACGTAATTGCCGGCGATGCTGATCTTTTCTTTAACAGCATAGGCAGTTACGCCATATACATAAGGGAGCGCCCAGGCCGTAATGTCGTAGGTTGCGGAATCAACCAGTTTTGACGTGGGCTCAAACAGCACGCTTAATAAGGTAGATTTAGGCTGGGCATTACTTATAACGATATCGCCCTCCGCTATGGTAAATGCTTCTTCCTTACCGGTGAAATAATTATAACCCTTTGCATTTCCCTTAGCCGAACCATATTGAATATTGTTTTTGTCTAAAAGCTCCGTTAATGCCGCCATGCGCTGCGCGTCACCTTCTTCCTTCTTAATGATATACGTTTTATAAACGCCGGTTCCTGTTGAAACGGCATCATTAAAAAACTTCCTGAATTCCCGGATCAGCCTGTTTGCGTTTTGCGATGCGGTTTCAATGGTGCTCAGCGCTGTAGTATGGTGATGCATAAGCCTGTCGGTAAGGGTAAGGGTATCCCCTTCCTTTTTATAAACACCCAGTCCGGAAGCGGGTCCCCCACCCTGCTCGTAAGTCATGCCTATGGCGCCGTTATAAAGCGGGTAGGTGTCGCCGTAAGAGGGATAATACAAATCAAAAATTTCTTTGGTAAAGAAAAGCCAGTTTCGGGCGTCAAAGTATGCAGCGTTGTTTTTACCTATAGTTACCTGAAAATCCCTTTGCCATGGTGTAATCGCTTCATGATAGGGCTGCGCTGCCGGGGCAAAATAATAGGGAGCGTTAATGTCCTGCTCATGATAATCGGCATGTATTTGAGGAAACCATTGCTGGTATAGCTTCAGCCTTTGCTGCGATTCGATCTGCGTTTGCCAGGCCCAGTCGCGGTTAAGATCAAAATTATAATGGTTGGTGCGTCCTCCCGGCCATGGCTCATAGCGCTCCCTGGCATCTAAGCGCGGATTATAGTTTTTACCCGCTATGCTGTTAAACCAGTTTACATAACGGTCGCGGCCGTCGGGATTGATGCAGGGATCAATTACCACAACGGTATGCTTTAACCATTCTTTTGTTTTGGTATTGGAGGAATTCACCAGTTCATATAAAGTAAGCATTGCCGCCTCGGAAGAGGATGCTTCATTGCCATGCACATTGTAGCTCAGCCACACAATAACCGGCGCATTTTCTGCCGGCGCCGCTTTATCCATTGCCATATTGGCCAGGCGCAGGTTATTTTTGCGGATATCTTCGAGGTTATTTATATTTTCCTCCGATGAAATAAAAGCCGCTATCAATGGCCGTCCTTCATAGGTTTGCCCGTAGGCTTGCAGCTTTACCATAGCCGGCGAGGCGGCTGCTACGTGATTAAAATAGTTAATGATCTTAAAATGAGGCGTGTATTGCGTTCCGGGCTTGTAGCCTAAAAAAGTTTCGGGTGATTGTATCTGTGCAGATACAAACATCCAGCCTGCAACAAGCAGTAATAAGAAACCGGCCCTTTTTTTCATGAAGCTTTTATTTGATGCGGCAATTTAAGAAACCATCGGGCATAAACCACGGAATAAGCCACGCATACCATCAAAATTCTTTTAGTAACTTCCCGTCCTTAAAAACTTTCCGATGAAATATGCGTCCATTTTTGCTTTGGTTTTAGCGGGAACGGTTTGTTGTGAAACAGGATGTAAAAACCAGGCAGTTAGCACCCTGAACCCTTTTGCTTATCAAATTCAAAAAAAAGTCACAGGCTCCAATGGAGCCGTTGTTTCGGCGCATCCGCTTGCCAGTAAGGCAGGAATAATGATACTGCAAAAAGGCGGAAATGCGGTAGACGCCGCTATAGCTACACAGCTTGTCCTGGCTGTTGTGTATCCCGGTGCAGGTAACCTGGGAGGCGGAGGGTTTATGGTGGCCCGGCTTACGAACGGGCAAACAGTGGCTATTGACTACAGGGAGAAAGCACCCGCTGCCGCCACACGGGATATGTATCTTGACAGTGCCGGTAATCCTGTTATGCGCCTTAGCCAGCATGGTCATTTATCCGCCGGCGTACCGGGTACCGTGGCAGGTTTGTTTGCTTCAATGAAATACGCAAGCCTTCCTTTTCAGCAACTGGTACAACCGGCCATTGATTTGGCCGAAAGCGGTTTTGCTGTAACGGCCGAGGAAGCCGCTTCTCTAAACCATACGCAGGAGGAATTCCGGCAATACAATACTTCTAAAATAGCTTTTATAAAGCACGATGGATGGAAGGCCGGCGATACACTGGTGCAAACCGATCTTTCCGAAACATTAAAACGCATCCGCGATAAAGGACAAAGTGGCTTTTATGAGGGAGAAACGGCAAGGCTTATTGTTTCGGAAATGAAAAAGGCCAATGGTATAATTTCCTTAGATGATCTGAAAAATTATGAAGCAAAAGAGCGGCAGCCGGTTGAGTTCAATTACAGGGGATATACCATTTTATCTATGCCCCTCCCCAGCAGTGGGGGCATTATTTTGCAGCAGTGCCTGAAAATGATTGAGCAGCGGGATATCGGCAAAATGGGTTTTCATTCAGCACAGGCCGTGCAGCTTATGACCGAAGCAGAAAGAAGGGCTTATGCCGACAGGGCTGCATTTATGGGCGATGAAGACTTTGTAAAAGTGCCTGTTGCAACCTTAACGAGCGATGCTTACCTGCAGGAAAGAATGGCAGACTATGTGCCAGGCAAAGCAGGCAGCAGTGAATGGGTGCATGCGGGGAAGCTGCCTTCAGAAAGTGAGGAAACAACCCATCTTTCCATTGCAGACAAATGGGGAAACGTAGTGGCGGTTACCACTACACTTAATGGGTCGTATGGAAGCAAAACGGCAGTAAGCGGCGCGGGTTTTTTATTGAATAATGAAATGGACGACTTTAGCGTAAAGCCGGGTGTGCCCAATATGTACGGCGCTTTGGGAACAGAAGCCAATGCCATTGAGCCCAATAAAAGAATGCTGAGCTCTATGACCCCAACGATTGTGCTAAAAGATCAGGTACCCTATTTGGTAGCAGGCACACCGGGCGGCACCACTATCCCTACTTCCGTATTTCAAACGATTGTTAATATTATTGATTTTGGCTTAAGCGCTGCTGATGCGGTAAACATGCCCAAATTTCATCACCAGTGGATGCCCGACGAGCTATTTGTTGAAAAGGATTTCCCTGCAGCGGTAACGGATTCTTTACAGGCAATGGGCTATATCATAAGCAGAAGAGGTAATATCGGAAGAACGGAACTGATTAAAATAGACAAAAGTAAAACAGGCAGGGGATATACTTTTGAAGCTGTTGCTGATAAGCGGGGCGATGATTCGGCAGCAGGTTATTAAAAGATAAGAGATCAAAAAGCCTGTGGTACAATGCAGCAGAAATGAGCGTTTATAGCGGTGTATTACATCAAAATAATGTAACTTACATTAATTATTGTTATTATAAATGGCACCATCCAAAAAATATGAGTATACCGATCCAGAACCCAATATGCTGGAAGATCCTGCCGAAAGCTACAATGTAAAGCCTTCCCAAAGTAAAGGTTTTGTTTTTGAATCGGAAGACGACAGGCTCATAACCGATGCCACAAGACCGGCTATTGAAAAACTGCAACGCTTCACGCAAATGATACGCAGGAATAACATGTTCAACAAGCTCAGGCGTAAATAAGTACAATTATAAGAGCTGACATATGGACGTAATGGATGAGGCCTTAATGGATTTCTGGAGAAAGCTGAATGACTACCATGTTAAATTTATTATGGTTGGAGGATTAGCTACCCGTTTTCATGGCTACAATCGTACAACCGATGATTTGGATATGTGGATAGAAGATACTTTGGAGAACAGGCGCAACCTGAGAAAAGCATTTGTGGCATTGCGTTATGGAGATTTTCCTACTATAGAAACCATGCGGTTTGTACCGGGATGGACAAGCTTTCACGCCGCCGGAATTGTGCTGGATATCATGACTACAATGAAAGGACTTGAAGGAATGTCATTTGACGATTGTTATCAAAAGGCTGAAGTGGCAAATATTGAAGATGTGCAGGTACGCTTTCTTCACATCAATCATCTTATCCAAAATAAGAAAGCTGTTAACCGTTCCAAAGACCGGGTAGATGTTGAATATCTTGAAAAAATTAAAAGTTTGTTAGATAAGTAAAACGGGTTATAAAACCTGCTGTTTCCGCAAAATAATGCTTAAGTACGGCATTTATTCTGGTAACGCATTTTGCCGGTAAATACTCAGTTCTGCAAGTTTTTGAAACGGATCCATCATATAGGTAAGCAGGCTGTTGTCTTCCTGTAATTCCACTATCCTGAATCCACGGTATGCTGTGCCCCAGCTTCCGCCAAAATGACCATCAAACAGGAAAGGAATGTTATCCAGGAACTTAATGCCATCCTGGTCATGATCATGCCCGTTAAATACGGCTCTTACATTTTTTGCACTATGCAGGAGCTTTTGAAAAGACGGGCAATCAATAGCGTGTGTGGTCCATTTTACCGGTGTTATATGCAGGAAAATAAATACGTTGCGGGCATCCTTATATGTTTTCAGCTTTGCAGCAAACCAGTCCTGGTCGGGACACAGATATTTTCCTTTTTCATCGGCAGTAGTACCCAGTAACAGTACATTGTCGCCGAGCACTACATCATGGTTGATATCCATATTCCAGGTTTGATTCCATACTTCCCTGTTTACCATGTCATGATTTCCCTTGGTAACATATACAGGCATGCTACATTGCCCTATCGCTTTTGAAGCAGGAAGCAGAAAGGCAGGATTATTATGGATGATGTCGCCGTTAAAAACACAAAAGTCAATGGGGCTGGCTGCATGAAAAGTATTGAGCGCACTGGTTATAGTTGAAAAATTTGCTTCAAAAGGCGTATTGTTTTCGCCATAATGCCCGTCGGAAGTTACAGCAAAACGCAAAACACTTTTCTTGCGAATGGCTGCAGCTTTTGCCGGTGTAATCATTCCGTTCGACATCAGCAATAGCATTGAGCCTGACATATTTTGTAGAAATCTCCTTCTTTTCATAACCTGTGCAATATAAAACAAAATATATTTTCTGCTGCATTATGAAATAATAACACCTATGACCACACGAAATAGTCATAGGTGCGCGCCGGATCCGGCTAATTATTTATTTATGATCCGAAGAATCCTTTTACTTTGTCCATTAAGCCACCGCCGCTGTTTCCGCCTTTATTGAACAGCAATAGCAAATCCTGCAGATCGGTATCGCCATCACCATCAAGGTCGAGTGCACCGCCTTTTACCTTTGAAAGCAGATCCTGCAGGTTGATCCCTGAAGTTTTTCCGCCGGAAAGATTATTGAACAGGCTTTGGATATCGAAACTGTTGTCGTTAGCATCATTTGTTTTTTGTACCAGGCTGCTTAAAACACCGGGTATCACACTGCCGGCAATATTTCCTGCAGACTGGTTATCCAAACCAAACTTATCCATAAGGTTCTGAACAAAACCGCCTGAAATTTGCCGGGTAACCTGGCTGTTTTCAATTCCTTCACCCTGGCCGCCGAACATTTTTAAAACATCTTTCAGTCCGCCCTGCGAAAGTAATCCCTGCAAGCCGCCGGTAATGGAATTGGATGCCTCAGCAATCACTTCATCATTTTTTTCATTCGGAATAGCCGGGTTGCTTGCAATAGCGTCTCCCGCGTATTGTTTTACAAGATTCAAAAGATTGTCTAACATAATTGTTGGTTTTATGTTATTTAAGTTAGTCTTTTTAAATGAAAGGTTGCTTTAGCGAACAGATATTTTCCATCTTTTCTCCACTATCACGGATTTTTATTGAAAAAAGCAAGTCGGAAGATTATAACGCAATGATGGTCCGGAAAACCTGAGCCCAACGGTGCAACTTATATAGTAAAAATTCCATCTATACCCCTACATTTGCGCTCTAATTTCAGGTTAGGTCTTTATGAAGCTTACATTCAGTATTTACACCGTTCTTCTTTTCTTTACTATCTCTACCCGTGCCCAGGTTTCGTATGGCATACTTGGAGGGATACAACAAACGGATGCCCGTGTTAAAATACCGGATGGACCCTCAATCCGGGCTACTGCCGGGTATGGGTTTCATGCAGGGGGCACGCTAAAAGCCGGTTTTGATAAAAATGTATACTTCTCACCGGGATTGCTGTACAGCCTTAAAGGGTTTACTATACATTTTAATAATTTGCTGCAGGATTCTGTAACCTCTGCTAAACTGCAGATACATTATATAGAGATCCCGTTGTTGCTGCAGTTTGATACCAGGTCAGACGGCAATGGCTTTTTCTTTTTGTTTGGCCCATCGGCATCGGTGGCCATTACGGGAAAGGAGAAAAGAACATTTTTAAATACCAGTGAAAAGGAACGTTCCATGCGGTTTGCCAATACAGCTTACGGCCGCTTTGAAATGAACCTGGTGGCAAAAGCCGGGTATTATTTTAAAAGCAATGTGCTGATTACCGCCGGCTACAGCTACGGATTGGGAAGCATCATCAATGATGATTATTATGCCAGAATTGTTCCGCGAATGATTACCCTAAGCGCCGGCTATTTCTTCAGAACGAAGTAGTTATCCCGATCCTTTTATTGCTGCCGGGGAACAGGCAGGCTTCCATGATCATTTCCTCCACCGCGTTTTTTAATGCCCGTCTTTCCCTATTCCATCACCTCCCCTTATGGCTTTAGTCAGCGTAAACAGGGCAAAAAAGCAGCAAAGCACAGTGCACAAGTGCAATTTGACCTAAGTTAACCACTTTATAGCCCCCACCGGGTACAGGGAGTATTTTAAATGCAAATTTTCACGTTTCCTGTTGGTATTGAATTTGCACAACGAAAGGGTTTACCTATTTTTACAAATCAATTTCCCAGCCTGAAAACTACACGTAAAATATTAAAGGTCGTATTCCTGTCATTGCTCTTCCTGGTTGTAATGACGGCTATCCTGGTTAACAGTGCACCCGTACAAAACTGGCTGGTAAAAGCGGTTACACACCGGCTATCGAAAGACCTCAATACTACAGTTGCCATCCGGCATGTTAATTTCGCGCTTTTTAATAAAATGAATCTCGAGGGGGTGTACATTGAAGATCAGCAAAAGGACACCCTTTTGTATGCAGGAAAGATAACGGTGAATATTACCGACTGGTTCTTTTTCAAAGATCAGGCGGAGCTTAAATATATAGGATTAGAAGATGCAACAATTCGTCTGCACCGGGTAGATGCCGTATGGAATTACCAGTTCCTGGCGGATTATTTTTCATCGCCACCTTCTGCTCAAAGTAAAAAGCAAATCACCCTGTCATTAAAAGAAATATCGCTTAAAAATATTCATGTAAAGCACAGGGATGAATGGCGCGGACAGGATATGGAGCTTGATCTGCAGCAACTGGCCTTAAAGGCAGATGAAATTAATTTCACAAAAAAACTGGTTAGCATCGCTACCCTTGAGCTTGATGAGCCCGTTTTTACCATATATGATTATGCAGGACGACGCCCTAAACTACCAGTATCCACAACAGATAGCATACAGGATACTGTTGCAGGGCCCTTCAACGCCGGGGGATGGGAAATGCGTGTTAATGAACTAACACTGAATAATGGCGTATTTAAAAGCAACAGGGATGTACAGCGCAAAACATACGATTATTTTGATGCCAGCCGTATTCATTTTTACGCCATTAACGGGGCGTTTAAAAAAGTGGCGCTCCTGCAGGATACGTTGTTTGCCAATATAAACCTCAGCACAAAAGAAAGATCAGGCTTCGCGGTTAAATCGCTTACTGCTGCTTTCAGAATGCAACCCGGCGCCATGATATTCGACAGCCTCGATATCAGAACGCCTTACAGTCATCTTACCCATTATTATGCCATGCGGTATAATGACTTTAATGATGACATGAGCGATTTTATCAGCAATGTAAAATTAGAAGGACGCTTTAAGAGCAGTACACTGCATAGCAAAGACATTGCCTTTTTTGCGCCGGAACTTAAAACCTGGAACCGCCAGATAAGAATGGAAGGAGATGTTAAGGGCACTATAGATCATTTGAATGCTAAAAATTTCATTGTTGAATCGGGCAAAGACACTTATCTCAACGGTAATATAAAAATGGCCGGACTACCCGATATAGATTCTACTTATATTGATTTTAAAGCCAATGCTTTTCGCACTACTTATGATGACATTGCCGGAATTTTTCCGGATCTGAAAAAGATTACGGATCCGCGCTTCAACGAAATCCGTAATATAGGATTTAAAGGAAACTTTACGGGCTTCCTGCGCGACTTTGTTACTTATGGTACTATTCAAACTAATCTCGGCGCTATTACTTCCGATCTGAATATGAAATTTCCTGCTAAAGGAAATGCGGCTTATTCCGGGAAAATATCAACGGATAATTTTGATATGGGAACTTTCATAGGCGTGAGCAGCCTGGGAACTGTTTCTTTTAACGGAAAGGTGAAGGGAAGCGGTTTCAGCGCTCAAACGCTGAATGCAAACCTGGATGGCATATTCTCTCATTTGCAGTATAATGATTATAATTATGAAAATATTGTAGTGAATGGGCACATGGATAAAAAGCTTTTCCGTGGCGCTGTTCATGTTAACGACCCCAATGTAATTATTACGCTTGATGGTGATATTGATTTTAACACGAATAAGCCTGAATTTAATTTCTTTGCCGATATACAAAGGAGCAATTTAAAAAGGATGGGGTTTGCCAAAGAAGACGTGAATGTAATAGGCAAATTTGACATGAATTTTAACGGAGATGATATTGATAATTTTTTGGGTACCGTTTCACTATATGATGTTGCCGTTACCAAAAGCAATCAAACATTTGTTTTTGATACGCTTACCTTAAGCTCACAGTTAATAGACCAGCAAAAGATATTGCAACTGCGCAATACAGAAGCTTCTGCATTTTTGATAGGAGATTTTACGATTCGTGAATTGCCGGAAGCGGTAAAGCAATTCCTGAATAAATATTATCCTGCTTATATACCTCCGCCCAAAAAAGCGATTAAAGACCAGAATTTTCTTTTTCAATTAGATGTTAAAAATATAGACCAGTACCTGTCGCTGATCAATCCTGCATTAAAAGGATTTAACAACAGCACCATTGTGGGTTCGCTTAATTCGGCAACCAATCTTATGGCTGTCAGCACAATGATCCCCTATGCCGCATATAAAAATCTGGCTGTACATGATTTCCGGCTAACCGGTTTAGGCAATATGGATAGTTTGAAATTAACCGGTATTATTGGTAATACCATTGTAAACGACAGTCTTCAGTTTCCCGGAAGTAAAATATCCATCGCCTCCAGCAATAACGTTTCGCAGCTTAACATCAGTACTGCCGCAACACAAACTATTAATGATGCACGGCTTTCTGCGCAGATCACTAACCTGGAAGACGGTATAAAACTACATTTTGATCCGTCGAGCATTGTGCTGAATGAAAAAACATGGAAAATAGATGAGGGTGGTGAATTAACGCTGAGCCGCTCTTATATTGACGCCAGGAATATAAAATTCAGCAATGGCGATCAGGAAATTGCCGTGGTAAGCAAACATTCCGATGTAGGCACATGGGATGATGTTATTGTTGAAATGAAAAAAGTAAATATTGGCGATTTCATGCCCTTCCTGGTGAAAGAGCCCCGGATGGAAGGGATTGTGTCGGGAACGGTTACCATTGAAGACGCTTTCCGCGATATGTATATATCCTCAGAACTCCATGCGGAACAGTTCAGGCTGGAAAATGATTCTATAGGAAAGATCGCTATTACCGGCGCCTGGGACAACAGGAGCAGGAAAGCAACCTACGAGGCGATATCGGATAACAATAACTACAGGTTCAGCATTGCGGGCTCGTATGAAATTGTAGATTCCCTGCATCAGCAAATCAATGCCAACGCCAATTTCGATTATACCAATATTCACTTTCTGGAAAAGTACCTGGGCTCCATCTTTGGCAACATGAGAGGCTTTGCCACCGGAAACCTGCGTATGAAAGGTGATATTAACAAACCGGATTATATTGGTACTATTGATGTAAAAAACGCGGGGTTAAAAGTATTGTATACGCAATGCTATTATACTTTTGATAGCGCCAGGATTGTTTTTACACCCGGGAAAATAGACTTTGGCACTATTTCCTTACATGATACCCTTCCTCAAAATGGTAAAAACGCCCTTAATACAGCCCAGCTCACCGGAGATTTACAGCATTCCAATTTCAACAATTTTGTATACAACATATCCATTAATACCAATCGTTTATTACTGCTGAATACCACCAGGTCCGATAACAGTTTGTTTTACGGGAAAGCTATTGGTAAGGCTAATTTCAGGTTCAGGGGACCGGAGGATGATATGAGAATGACCATTACCGGAGAGCCTGTTGACAGCTCAAGTATCTATATTACATCGTCGTCGTCTAAAGAAAGCGGCAGTGCAGATTATATTATCTGGAAGCAATACGGGCGGGAAATGAACATTGACGGTTTAGGAGCCGATGCTTCGCAGCTTAATATTGATCTTAACCTTACTGCCAATAATTATACCCGCATGTATATGGTGCTTGATGAAATAACCGGAGACATCATAGAAGCAACGGGGAGCGGCACATTAAAAATGCACACAGGCTCCAGTTCTCCGTTTACGATCAACGGCAAGTATACAATAGACAGAGGATATTACCGCTTCAGCTTCCAGGAGATATTTAAAAAACCTTTTGTGCTATTGCCCAATGAAGGAAGCTATATACGTTGGGACGGAGATCCTAACCAGGCTGAAATCAATTTAAGAGCAAAATATATAGCCAATGATGTAAAGCTCAGTTCATTGTATGCCGAACAGGGACAAACCACAGACCCGGAAGTAAGCAGGTTGAAAAGCGAACGAACAGATATAGATGTGCTTTGCACGCTGAAGGGCTCATTAGGCAAACCCGATATTTACTTTGATATTGCCTTGGCCGCTAACAGCGATGTAAAAAACAGCCAGCGTTTGCTTGGCGATTTACAGCGCATCAATAATGATGATAATGAAAAGAATAAACAGGTGGCCTACCTGATCGTATTCAGGAGTTTTGCTCCCATTGGACAGTATAATGTGCTGCAAACCGATGCCACTACTTTTGCTTTCAATACCATTTCCGAATATATTTCGGGGTACCTTACCAGTTCGCTTAAAACCCTTTTGTATGGTATTTTTAAAGATCCCACGCTGAGTGTAAACTTTAATTATACAAGGGCTTCTATTGATCCTACGGGTACTTCTTCCGGCAATACCGTAAACCTTACGCGCGATAATATCAGCCTTCAATTCATAAAATCCCTGCTGAACGACAAACTGGTCATTACTTTTGGAAGTGATTTTAATTTCGTAAGCAGCGGCTCCCAACCCGCATTAACAGAGAGCACTAATTTTCTCTTCCTGCCCGATATTACTGCAGAATATAAAATCACACCCGACGGGAAATTCAGGGTAAGCTGTTTTTACCGGAGTAACTTTGATGCATTATCTACCACAGGTAAAAGAAACCGCGCCGGTGGAAGCATTTCCTTCAGAACGGAATTTGATTCCGATCGCATCCGGAGAAAGAAAGCGGAAATGAAAGAAAAGGAGCAGGATAAAGAAAGCGATTCAACGGTGGTAAGGCTCAATTAAGGGAAGGAGCTATAGAAATTTTATTTCTGCTTCCCGCTCTTTCTTTTCCACCTTTAGTTTTTTCTCCTCCGGGCTTTCCTTGTGCATGAACAATCCGTATGACGCCACCGAAATGGAAATGATAATAGAAAGATGATAAATCAGGAAACTGTCCTGCACATTGCTTTGATCGGGGATCATATAGCTAAAAATAAAAGTAACAACAGATATGCCATATTCAAATAGCAGGGCATAATAAATAAACTGCAGGGTATATTCAGTGTTATGGTGTTTTATCCCTTTAATATAGTGCACAATAATCCATATAATATACATCATGATAATAACCAGTCCCCCGCCTATCATCAGGATTTCAGCGAAGTCCTGTAGTTGGGTAATAACTGTTAACAGCACCACTGCACACAAAAAAGCCGGTAACATTTTTTTAATGCTTCCCTGTATTGTTTCGATCTGAACTGTTTTATAAAGAATGAATAACATAAAGGGCGCATCGGCAAGGTTAAATACCCGTTCTGTAACAATCATTAGGCGGCTGCCTGTAAATGTTTCACTCAGGAACAGCAAATTAACAGCGCCTGCCAGCATCCAGTACACCGCAAACCACACAAATGCCTGGTATTTCACCAGCCGCTTTACCATTAAAATAAAAAAGGGTATGAAAAAGGAAACGGCTGCTATGGCAGCAATAATCTGGTATATATAGGGTGCGTTTTTCACTATTACGGGGTTAACACATAAGCGATAAAAGTCATCCTTTATTGTTATTAGGGATTATTGTAGCGTTTTTACCCAAGGATAGGATTGCAGGAATTACTAAGCAGTAAACAGACAGCAGCAGATAATATATTGATTACAAGGACATCCGCTTTACCGGAACGGTTATTTGTTCCAAACAGAACAGCTATTTAACATAAAGCAAATGACGCGAATTCAGCTGGTTTAAAACTTCATCAACCGGCATAGCTGAATGCTGCAGGCTGTTAACTTTGCCCCAAACTACACGCATGGCAATATTAATTACAGGCTCAACAGGATATATTGGCTCAAAGCTTACTACGCAACTTGCACAGCAGGATGATATTATTCATCTTTTATGCAGAACAACTCCTGCCCTGCCCGAATTTCAAAAAACCAATATAAAGATTTTTAAGGGCGATATTACGAATCCTGAGTCGCTTAAACCGGCATTGGAGCATGTAGACCGGGTTTATCACCTGGCTGCATATGCGAGGCTTTGGGCTAAAGACGCCTCCGTATTTCAAACACTTAATGTACAGGGAACGGAAAATGTGCTGGCAGCGGCAAAAGCAGCCGGGGTATCAAAAATTGTTTATACTTCAACTGCCGGTGTAATTGGGCCATCCAAAGAAAAGCCCATGACGGAAACAGATCCGCGCATCACCGGTTTTTTTAACCTGTATGAATCAACAAAAAATGCCGCGGAAAAGGTGGCGATGGATTATGCCAAACAGGGACTGGCTGTTTGTATTCTTAATCCGTCAAGAATATACGGGCCCGGCTATGACACGGGCAGCAACCCGGTAACCAAAATTGTTGAATTGTATATGAAGGGAAAATGGAAAATAGTACCCGGTAGCGGGAAAGACATAGGTTCCTATCCTTTTATTGATGATGTGGTAGACGGGCACATCAGGGCTATGGAAAAGGGCCGGAGCGGGGAGCGCTATATTCTGGGAGGAGTGAATGCAACGTTTAATGATTTAATGGCGCTCATAAAAAAATATAGCGGTATTGAAAAACAATTACGCCATGTTCCCTTCTTTGTGCTGAATGCGCTCAGCCATGCGATGCTCTGGAATGCAAAGGTTACGGGAAAATATCCGATGATCACCCCCGACTGGGTGGCAAAATATAAATATCACTGGGCTTTGGACAGTAGCAAAGCTGTGAACGAACTGGGCTACAGGATAAGACCGCTTGAAGAGGGTATAAAAGAAACGGTGGAATGGATAAAGCAAAACAGGAAATAAATGGTAATGCAGACATCGGACCGGCAGGGACGATTTGAATATAATTCCGTAACATTTTATTAACGGAACTGATAAACTTTTAGCCTGAAATCAATAATAGTTTTATTTTTTATTTTTAAATTTGCCGGAATCTTCACTCTTCCCCTTGGAATGCTAGTCTTAAAAAACCTGGCTATGAGTACGGATACGTTAAAAGCAAGGAAACCTTATTTTACAAAAGAAAGGGAAGATGTTTTTCAGCAGCTTCGGGTAGAAGCAAAAAAAATTGTATTGGCTTTGGCGCCTGTAAGAAGAAATGAAATTTTGTTCAAAGCCTTCCTCTTCCCCTTTATTTATTTTTTTTTCTGGACATTAGCGTTAATCTACGGCACAAATCCGTGGATGCTGTTTGGCGCTTACTTTTTTATGGGTATTGCCATAGTGCTGAATTATCTTAATGTGATTCATGACAGCGTGCATCATACTATTTTTAACAGTCGCCGGATGAACGATGTGTACACATACCTGTTTGACATCATGGGCGCCAATAGCTTTATCTGGAAAACACGCCATATCCGTTATCATCACAACTACCCCAATGTAGATGGATGGGATACAGATATAGATCAAAGTGCCCTGGTACGAATAGTGCCGCATTCCAGGTTTTCTCCCATGCATAAATACCAGCATATCTATCTTCCCTTTATTTACCCCTTGTTTTTATTTAACTGGTTGCTGGTCCGCGATTTTAAAGATTTCTTCAGCAACAAAAGAACCGTACATAAGCTCATAACCATTCCCCTGGCGGAGTACATAAAGTTATTCGCGTTTAAAATATTTTTTCTGTTTTACCTGGTCATCCTTCCTAAGATCCTTTTAGGTGTTTCATGGCTGATGATCATTGGTGCATTTTGTGTGCTGATTTTTTCTGCCAGCGTTTTTGCACTCATAGTATTGCTTCCTCCCCATGCCAATACGGAATCCGAGTTTCCTGTTCCGGACAATCAGAAGAAATTGCCCTATGGCTGGATGCTTCATATGCTTAAAACTACAAACGATGTAAATGGTGAAAGCTGGTTTACCCGCTTTGTAATGGGCAACTATAATTATCATATCGTACACCATCTTTTTCCTAATATCCATCATGCATATTACCCCGAGATAACGCAGGCGCTGAAGCGGTTGTCGGATCAGTACGGCCTTCCGTACAGGAGTTACCCGTTGCTTACCTCCTTAAGCAACCATTACCTGCTGCTCAGGCAAAACAGGGCCGAATTTGATCTTTGGGAAGAATCTATGTAAACGAACTAAACTCCGCCGGAAGGCTTTCAACCCGGCTTACATTACACAATCGTTTGATTTAATTTTGCTCAATTAAGTATAGTAATTTGTGCAAAAGCAACCTGTATGAATCTTGCATGGGAAAATCAAACCGCTATTATTACCGGCGCGGCTTCAGGATTGGGCCTGGCAATTGCCGAAAGGCTGTCGGAGCGCAAAGTAAAGCTGGCGCTATTCGATAAGGAAGAGGAGAAATTACGCGCTGCTGTTCGCCGGCTGAAATATGAAAATAAAATATTCGCTTTGGACATTACCAACGAAAATGCGGTACAGGCGGCTGTTGATGATACCGTGAAGCAATTTGGAAAAATAGATATCCTTGTTAACAGTGCCGGTATTACAGGGGAAACCCATATTAAAAGCCATGAAGTTTCCACCGCTAATCTTCAAATGGTTTTTTCGGTAAATTTTATGGGCAGCTTTTTTACCTCAAAATACGCGTTGCCTCATATGCTCCGGAATAATTATGGCCGTATTCTGCATATTGCTTCCATTGCCGGAAAGGAAGGAAATGCTGGTATGCTGGCTTATTCCGCATCAAAGGCGGCGGTAATTGGTATGACCAAGGTACAGGGGAAAGAATATGCAGAAACCAATATTACTATAAACGCATTAGCCCCTGCCGTTATCAGAACTGCACTGGTAGATGCCATGCCGGAAGCGCAGGTGAAATACATGACCGATAAAATACCGATGAAACGTTGCGGAACCTTAGATGAAGCCGCGGATATGGCATGTTTTATAGTATCTTCCCAAAATAGTTTTAGCACCGGTTTTACTTTCGACCTGTCTGGCGGAAGGGCTACTTATTAATTATTATCTTTAAAACCATATGATGAGAGATACACAATTAAATGCGGCAGAAATCAAAATAGGCGTAGTGGGCCTGGGATTAATGGGGTGCAGCATCACAACCTGCCTCCTCATGGCCGGTCATCCGGTAGTGGCGGTAGCGCCCGTTTCCATTGACCTGGCATTTGCCCTTAAGCGTATTACAAAACACCTGCAAAGGTCGCGCAGGGAGAAGCTGGTTACCAATGCGCCGGATTTTTATTTACAGCACCTTAGCATAACAGAAGACTATGATCAATTGCGGGGCTGTGCATTGGTAATTGAATGCACACTGGAGAACCTGGATATAAAAAAGGTTGTATACAGTAAAATTGAAGCGGTTATAGACGAGAACGCATTGCTGGCCAGTAACACATCGGCTATTCCTATAAGTATACTGCAGCAGCAAACCTCCCATCCCTCAAGATTCTTTGGTTTACACTGGGCCGAGCCATCGCACACTACCCGTTTTTTGGAGGTAATATGCGGTAATGAAAGCGATATCACAAAAGGTGAATATTTATATGAACTATCTCACCTGTGGGGCAAAGAGCCTACATTGGTACGCAAAGATATCCGGGGGTTCATTACCAACCGGATCATGTATGCTATGTACCGCGAAGCCATATCGCTGGTAGAACAGGGATATGCAACCGTGGAAGATGTAGACCGGGCCTGCCGGAACAACGCCGGCTACTGGATGACCTTAGTAGGTGTTTTTCGCTGGATGGACCTCACCGGGGTGCCGGCTTATCATACCGTAATGAAAGACCTGTTCCCTACTTTAAATAATAGTGCAGAAGTTCCAAAGCTTATTGACGAAATTGTAAAGAGCGGGGGGAAAGGCGTTGCCAACGCGCATGGGTTCCACTCCTATACCCCTGAGGAAGCGAAGCTGTGGGAAGAAACCTTTACCGCTTTCAGCTATGATATCAGGAAGCTTGCTTTAAAATACCCGGAAGATGTGGTGAAAAAAAAATTAAAAACCCTCCAAAAGAAAAATATCAATGCTAAATAAGCACTGCCTTACTTGCCACTTACTACTTACTACTTACCACTCTTTAAACCATATATATGTTTATCATTGACGCTCACCTTGATCTTTCTATGAATGCCCTGGAATGGAACAGGGATCTGAAACAACCCGTTGCTGCAATACGGCAACGCGAAAAAAACATGACAGATAAACCCGACCGTGGTAAAGGCATGGTATCCCTTCCCGAATTACGCAGAGGCAGGATTGGTTTGGTAGTGGCTACCATGATCGCAAGGTTTGTAGATGTAAACAGTACACTGGCTGGCTGGCACTCCCCGGAACAGGCCTGGGCGCAAACACAAGGACAAAGGGCATGGTATAAGGCTATGGAAGACAGCGGAGAGATGGTACAGATCACCAATGCGCATACGTTGAATAAACATATTCAATTATGGAATGATACTGCGATACCTGACCATACAAAACCGGTGGGGTATATTTTAAGCCTCGAAGGGGCAGATTCTTTGGTTAACCTTTCCTACCTCGAAAGATCATATCAATACGGGTTAAGAGCGCTTGGCCCCGCACATTACGGGCCGGGACGATACGCTCCAGGCACCGGTATGGAAGGTCCGCTTACAAAGGGCGGCGTAGAACTGGTTAAAGCAATGGACAACCTCAATATGATTCTTGATGTAACGCATTTAACCGATGAGGCTTTTACGCAGGCTGTTGATTTATATAAAGGTCCCGTATGGGCAAGTCACCATAACTGCAGGGCATTGGTTCCCTACCAGCGGCAGCTCACCGATGAGCAAATAAAAATACTGATAAACAGAAATGCCGTAATTGGCGGCGTGCTGGACGCATGGATGCTGAAGCCCGGATGGGTGAGAGGAAAAAATGATCCCAAAACAGAAAATATTACGCTTAGTATATTAATAGATCATTATGATCATATTTGCCAGCTTGCCGGCAATGCTAATCATATTGCTATCGGGAGCGATTTAGACGGCATGTTCGGGCAGGAACAGTCGCCATACGATATGGATACGATTGCAGATCTGCAATTATTAAAAGAGTTGCTGGCAAAACGGGGTTACCCGCAGCAGGATATAGAAAAAGTTTTCCATAAAAACTGGCTGCGCTTTCTGCAAAACGCATGGGGATCTGAAATATGAGATTTGAAATTTTAAATTTGAGATCAACGTATTATACTTATCATCATTTTCCCCCACCTTGCACCCTGTAACTTGTAACCTCCTGCACCTTGCTTATAAAGTGATGGCCGTATTGTCTATCACCTTGCCTCTTTCGGTGCGCATGGTTCTTGCGGGAAATTTGCTGATCACCCTGTAATCATGCGTGGCCATAACAATAGCTGCCCCATAGTCTTTGGAAATATGAAAAAGCAACTGCATGATCTCGTCTGAAGTTTCAGGGTCAAGATTTCCCGTGGGTTCATCGGCTAATATCAGTTTGGGGGAATTCAATAACGCGCGGGCAACATCCACCCGCTGCTGCTCTCCGCCCGACAGTTCAAAGGGAAACTTAAAGCCTTTTGTTTTTAGTCCCACTTTATCCAGCACATCGTTTATTTTTTCTTCGATGAGCTTTTCATCTTTCCATCCGGTAGCACGCAAAACGAATTTCAGGTTGTCGTGTACATTCCGGTCGGTGAGCAATTGAAAGTCCTGGAATACAATACCCAGGTTCCTTCTCAAGAAAGGTATTTTTTTCCAATCCATATCCCTTAATTTATATCCTACCACGCTCCCCTCTCCTTCTTTTAGCTTTAAATCGCCGTACAATGTTTTCAACAGGCTCGATTTACCGGAGCCCGTTTTACCCACCAGGTAAACAAATTCGCCTTTGTTTACCCGGATATTTACATCCTGTAAAATAAGTGAATTTCCCTGGTAGATATTCGCGTGTTCAAGCTCTAAAATAGTTTCTGCCATAATACAATCCTCAATAAATTCAAAGTTACGGTTTACTGCATTTTTGCAAAGAACGTATTCTTTACGCTAAGAACTAAGGTAAAATTATTTTTTTTGTAATAAACTAAGAAAGTAGTTGCGTAACTAAATAATTAGTTTATCTTTGCTTCAAGAATCAAAAAACATGAGTATCATTAAAAATCTTACAAAAGCAGAAGAGCAGATCATGCAGGTTTTATGGAAGCTGGAAAAAGCGTTTCTGCGCGAGCTGGTTGATGCCATGCCCCATCCGAAACCGCATCAGAATACGGTAGCTACCATATTGAAGATACTGGCAGAAAAAGAATTTGTAGGTATTGAACTGTTTGGAAGAATGCACCGGTATTATCCGCTTATCAGTAAAGAGGCTTACTCCAAAGCCACGATGAAAAGTATGGTAAAAAGCTATTTTGAAGGGTCTTTCAGCAATGTGGTTTCCTTTATGGTAAAAGAAAACAACCTGAGCGTGGAAGACCTCGAACGCCTGCTGAAAGAGCTTAAGAAGCAGGGGAAATAAACACTATACAGTACACTATAAACTTCAAAAACCTATGCTTGCTATAGCATACTACATCTTAAAAGTTATCATTTGCTCGGGTATTTTATATGGCTATTACCGCCTGGCGCTGCACAATAAGCTATTTCACCGCTGGAACCGGTTTTACCTGCTGAGCGCCGTGGTGGTGAGCCTGAGCTTTCCGTTAATTACAATTAATATCTGGCATGCCCCCGCTGAAGACGACAGCCAGGTGATAAAGTTATTAAACATTGTAACTACCGGTGATGAATATGTGCATGAAGTAAGCCGCAGCGGCAGCTTTCATCTCAGCGGCGAACAGGTGGCGATAATGGTGTACATGGTTGTATCACTTGCTTTGATCGTTATACTGTTTCATGCCTTGGTAAAGCTGAGCCGCCTGGCACGCAATAATCCTTTACAAAAGATACAGCATATTAATGTGATACAAACGGAAGCAAAAGGCACTCCATTTTCTTTTTTCCGGTATATCTTCTGGAATAAAAATATTGATATGCATGCTGATGCGGGGAAAAAAATATTTACGCATGAAATGGTGCATGTAACGGAAAAGCACAGCGCCGACAAATTGTTTATGCATATTGTACTCATCTTTTTCTGGTGCAATCCCTTCTTCTGGCTGATACGGCGGGAGATGAATATGATCCATGAATTTATAGCCGACAGCAAGGCTATTGACGATAAGGATACTGCCGCTTTTGCCGCCATGATATTACATGCCGCTTACCCGCAGCAGGCCTTTGGACTCACCAGCAGCTTTTTTTCATCATCCATAAAAAGACGTTTACACATGTTAACTAAAATGCAAAATCCAAGTATGAATTACATCAGCCGCTTACTGGCATTGCCGTTGCTGACTTTTATTTTTGTAGCATTTACGGTTAAAACAAAACAATTATTACCCAACCAGAATGGAATACAAATCGTCCAATTAGAAACACCTGTTACGGTGGTTATTGATGCGGGGCATGGTGGGGATGACGAAGGGGCTATGAGCTCTGAAGGAATCCGGGAAAAAGATATTACACTGTCTTTGTCGAGAAAAATAAAAGCACTGAATAGCAATAAAAGTGTTAAGATAATTCTTACAAGGGATAATGACATTACGCAGCCTGTACGCGATAAGGTTGACTTTGCTGTACTGCAAAAACCAGATTTATTTATATCTCTTCACGTTGCCCAGGTTGATCCAAACGGGGGAGATAAAACAAAATCCGGATTTGAAATATACCTCTCAAAAAATCAAACAGGTTATACGAAACAGGCACAGTTGTTTGGAAGCCTTGTTGCCGGGGAAATAGAAAAGAACTATGGCGTAGCTCCGGAAATTAAACAAAGAACAGGAAAAGGCATTTGGGTGTTAGACGCGCCTGTTATCAACTACCCTGCCCTGCTTATTGAATGCGGGTACCTTAGCAACCCGAACGATATTGCCTTCATCACAGATGAAAAAAAGCAGGAGAAAATTGCAAGGGATATTTTGAATGCGATTGAGCGGTTTGCAAAAGCAAAAGAAGATGGAACGATTGCCGTGCAAACAGAACCCCAACCTTCTTTGAACGCTCATTCGCCAAGACAGGAAAGTAATGCTAATAGTGCAAATAGTAGCATTGCTGTAAAAAAAGATTTGAAGACCGCTATAGATACCCTGCCTGCAAATATCAAATCGGTTGATATTACAAAGGATAACCAGGTTATTATTATTTACAAAAATAATACGGCTGAAAAAATAACAAAGGCCGAAGCCATTAAACGGGGTATTGTTCCTGTTGCCAAAGCGGGTATTGAACTGCGCAGTAGTAACTTTCGTACAATGGATTCGGTTTTGTATTTTCTTGATGGAATTGAATTTTCGAAGTCAGGACTGGAAAAGATCAATCCGAATGATATTGAAAGTATACATGTTATAAAGGATAAATCAGCAGTGGATAAATACGGAGAGAGGGCTATAAATGGGGTAATTGAAATTACGTTAAAGAATGTAAATAATGCTTCCATAGTTCAGAAAGGAGACAAAACTTTTCAAATAGTGGAAAAAGCGCCTGCGTTTCCGGGAGGTGAAGCAGCGTGGGCAAAATATATTTCAGCATCTATTAATAAAGTGATAGACTCCCTGCAGGAGGAAAACAAACCCGGAACCTGCGTGGTACAATTTATAGTTGATACGGAAGGCAATCTCAGCGAAGTGAAACCCCTAACGATGGAAGGTACTTTTTTTGCAAAGACCGTTACAGATGCGATTAAAAACGGGCCCAAATGGATACCGGCTGTGCAAAACGGTCATAAGATAAAAGCGTATCACAAACAGCCTGTAACATTCCAGATTCAGGAGGAGTAAGGATCAGGGTAACAGGAATTATATTAGAGTTCCCTCATCCCACCATTTCTTCTTTAGCCGTTTTATTGTATTGTTCCGTTAGCTTACGCTGTATTTCAAATGGTACAATAACGTATTCATAAAACTGCATTTTAAACTTGGCCCTGCCCTGTGTTATAGAGCGCAGCGATGAAGAATAATCATTCATTTCAGCTAATGGCACTTTAGCCATTATCCTCGTAAAATTTCTTTCCGCGTCCATGCCTTCCACAAGAGCCCGGCGGGTTTGCAAATCGCCCATAACAGCGCCCGTTACATCTTCAGGGCATAAAACTTCAACCTGGTAAACAGGTTCCAGCAGTTGCGGCGCCGCCATTTGAAAAGCATTTTTAAAGGCCATGAGCCCGGCTATTTTAAAAGAAATATCATTGCTGTCTACAGGGTGCATCCTGCCGTCAAATACCGAAACCCTGATATCTCTTACATAAGAGCCTGTTAGCGGCCCTTCCTGCATTTTTTGCATTACCCCTTTTAGTATGGAAGGCAAAAAGCGCTGGTCAATAGCGCCTCCAACAATGCAGTTATAAAAAACCAGCTTACCGCCCCACGGAAGCTCCTGCGTGTCTCTTCCCCTCACGTTCAACCCGGCCGGCTCCGGCATGCCTTCATACCAGGGCTCTATACGCATGTGCACTTCTCCAAACTGCCCTGCTCCTCCCGATTGTTTTTTGTGCCGGTAAACCGCTTCCGCTGCGGTTCTTATTGTTTCCCGGTAAGGAATTCCGGGCGCTTCAAACACAACGTCTACCCTGTGCTGATGCTGCAGTTTCCACTTAATAACGGCCAGGTGCATATCGCCCTGGCAATAAATGATCGTTTGCTTTAATTCGGACGAAACCTTAACGATAAGCGTTGGGTCTTCTTCCCTTAGCTGGTGTAAAGCGGCCGACAGTTTTTCTTCTTCCCCCTTTTTTACCGTTCTTACCGCAATGCTCATATTAGGCGCAGGAAATTCAATAGGTTGCAAGGCATAGTTTACATTCCGTTCGTGCAGGGTGTTGTTCACATGCGTGTTCTTCAGTTTGAGGGTTGCCCCTATATCGCCCGCGCTTAGTTCACCAACGTTATTTCTTTTATTACCTTCCATCACAAACAACTGGTTCAGCTTTTCAGATACACCCGTAGTTTCATTAAGCAGATCCATGCCCGCTTTAAGCGTTCCGGAAAACACTTTCATAAACGAGAGTTCCCCCACGTGTGGTTCTGAAATGGCCTTATAAACAAAAGCGCAAACCGGTTTACCTGCATCGCAGGGAATAATTTCTCCATTCACGGAAACCTGTGGCGGTATTTCATCGGCGCTCGGACAAACATTATCTATAAAGCCCATCAGGCGCCCGCTTCCCATATTGCGTTCTGCCGAAAGGCAAAACAGGGGAAAGAGGTCATGGTTGATCATGGCTTTTTTCATCCCCGTCCTGATCTCGTCTTCATCTAATTCTCCTTTTTCAAAATATTTTTCCATGAGCGTTTCATCATTACCGGCAACGGCTTCAATCAACTCCTTATGCAGCCGGTCGGCTTTTTCCTTTTCTTCGGGTGGTATGGGCAGCTTTTCGGGCTTTCCGCCTGTGTCTTTAAATGTATACATCGTCATACGCAGCACATCTATAATACGATGAAAGCCTTCACCCTGCTCCAGGGGATATTGTATAACCGTTACATTACTGCCAAAATGCCGTTTGGCTTCATTTACCGTGTCGTCAAAACTGGCTTTTTCATCATCGAGGTGATTAACAGCGAAGATCATAGGTGTTTTAAACCTTTCGGTATACTGCCATATTACTTCAGTGCTTACTTCTACTCCCATCGCCGCGTTTAACAGCATAATACCGGTGTCGGCCACACGAAGCGCGGAGAGTACTTCTCCTGCAAAATCGTCGTAACCGGGTGTATCAATGATATTGATCTTATATCCGCGCCATTTGGTGTGCATTAACTTGGAGAATATCGTGTTGCCCCTTTCCTGCTCCAGTTCATGATAATCTCCCACGGTATTCTTCTCAGCAATTGTTCCCCGCCGGGAAATTAAGCCGGCTTCAAAAAGAAAGCATTCGGCAAGTGTTGTTTTACCGGAGCCTGCATGCCCGAGAAGCACAATGTTCTTTACATGGGAGGTGTCGAATTCGGCGGCCATGGCAATTATATTTTAAGATGAGTAAAAAGACATGCTAAGCCAGCGTAAAGGCATAAAAATATGGCACAGTAAAGGAGGTAAGACTGCTTTTTCTGCAAAAAATGCCTTGTTATATAATATCAGGTATAGTTTACCAGGAATCGCTGAAAATCATTTTTAATTTCGTGCAGCGTTTGCCGGAGATGCTGATAATCGGCCGCTAATTTTTCGTAACCGGAGGTGATGAATTCAGGCGTTGCGTAATTGTTGGTAACAGGCTGAAAAACAGGCGTTTTGTTGAGGGATTTGATGGACTGCTTCAGATCATGAATGTTGGCAAGCTGAATATCGAACTGATTTTCATAATGCTCAACATCTTTAAGCGCTTCTTTACTGGTAATGTGGGCCGCTGCCTGCTGCAGCTCATTTTTCATGCGGGTAAACTCTTCGCGCTGTGAACGTAATGCCTCCCTCAGGGTATTACATGCTTCTGAGAGCTGTGGAGTGTCTGTGGTAACCATGGGCGTACAATTTAAAGGTGAAGAAATAAATGAATTGTGCTTTAGCCAATGGGATCGGATAGTGCTGTTTAAAAGTACTAAAAAATATAAACATACAAGGACTTTTGTGCATAAAAAAACCATCCGTGCAGCATATCGCTGCTCCGGATGGCGGGGTTGTCTATCAACTTCCTGAAAGACTTTACTGGGTTATTAGTGGTATAATAATTCTTTTATCATCTAAAATACATTCCACAAAATATTCTCCTTTTGCATAGGCCACCAGGTTAATATCATTCACCGTGTTGATCATAGTGGTAACCAGTATTCTTCTTCCTACCCTGTCGTATACTGTTACTTTTATGGGTTTGGGAGGTAGTTTGGAGAAGATAAGCTTTGCCAGCCCGTTACCCGGGTTGGGCGATATTTTAACCTTAATATCTCCTATATAGGTGTGTCCTTCCGGCACAAAGAAATACTCAGCCGATTCGCCGCTGCATCCTGTGCTGGTGCTGGCAACAACAACTTTATATTTGCCATATCCTCTCGGCTTGTACTTTTTAGCTGTGGCTCCCGGGATCAGCACGCCGTTCTTATACCACTGATAGGTATCCGCTTCGGAAGCGATCAGTTCATTACCCGACTGGCTGATAGAAGGTGTAGGGAGATTAGCGATAACCAGGTCAATGCTATCACGCTCTGTTATTCCACAGCGCGTTACTTCCACGCTATAGGTACCAGATACCATCGGGTATATTACCGGGGTTGTTTCGCCTGTACTCCACAAATAAGTAGCGCCCGGATTGCCGGCATCCAATATAACCGCGTTTCCAAAACAGATGGTGGTATCATTGCCAAGGTACACCGGTGTTGCTCCCGGCATCAGCGATACTTCAATTTGAGCTTCACCCACGCAGCCGCTATTATTTACCGTTACCTTATATACCCCGGCATCGCTTACTGTAATTGTTTGTGATGCATCAGGTGTATTCCAGGTATATGTTGCCCCCGGATATCCTGCATCAAGCGTGATGCTGCTGCCCGCGCAGATGGTCGTATCATTTCCTAATGATACAGGAAGCGTTGAGCTGATATTTACGGCTAACGATCCGCTGCCGCTGCAACTGCCCTTGCTCACCATAACACTGTAGGTGCCGGCAGTATCTGTTGAAATAATTCTGGTAGTTTCTCCCGTGCTCCACAGGTAAGTAGCGCCGGGGTTACCCGCATCTAATACAACACTGTTACCCGGACATAGAGTGGTATCGTTGCCCAGGTTAACCGTGAGCGCCGGAACTACCGTTACCTGTATGGCATCTATGGTTTTGCAACCGTCTTTAGTTACGGTAACAATATAGGTGCCGGCTTCACTAACCGCAATGCTTTGCGTGGTTTCACCGCCGGGAGCCCATTCGTACGTTGCGCCTGCGTGGTTTCCGGCATCAAGCGTGATCGTGCTGCCCGCACAAATGGTAGTATCATTTCCGAGGTCAACCGGTATGCCGGTTCCGCTTACAATAATATCTTCCTCATATGTTTTAGATTCCCCGCTGATCGAAACAGTTAATGTTACTTTATAGAGTCCCGGCTGATCATAATCATGTTCGGGGTTAGGGTTATATCCACTCAATACCGGTGAAGCATCGCCAAAATTCCATTCGTAGCTGATTATACTGCTGCACGCTTCAGTAGCGTCTGTAAAACTAACCTTAATGGGGCTGCACGAACCGGTTTGGGTAAAAGTAAACTTAGGTTCAACCTTTGGCTTATCAATAACAAGAATAGTATCGGTTGCTGTACACCCGCCTTTTGTTACGGTTACCCAGTATTTCCCTGCTGTCATTACCAGCACTGTCTTTGTTGTTTTATTATTTGCAGGAGATACGGGCAAGCTGCCCCATTTATAAGTGGCGCCTGTTATGCCGGCGTCTAATGTGATTGGCAAACCATTATCGCATCTCTCTATGTCAGCACCCAAATCCACAACCAACCCTGAAGTGTTTACGGTAATGGTTTTAGAGCCAGTGCCCGTACAACCGTCTTTGGTTACGGTAACCGTGTAAGTATCGGCCATAGTTACATCAATCGTTCTGGTAGTTTCACTTGTGCTCCAGTTGTAGGTAGCGCCTGTTCCGTGATCGCCTGCATCCAGCGTAATGCTGCTGCCTGAGCAGATCGAAGCGTCCGGACCCAGGTTTATTACCGGCTTGGGAGTTACTGTAATGGCTCTGGAACCGGAGTTACTGCAACCATCTTTGGTTACGGTAACCGTATAGGTAGTGTTAACCGTGGGGTTAACTGTAATGGATTGGGTAGTTGCTCCCCCGGGGCTCCAGCTATAGGTTGCACCGGCATTGCCAGCATCAAGGGTGATAGGATCTCCCGAGCAGATCGTGGTAGCTGCACCCAGGTTTATTACCGGCTTGGGTGTTACCGTAATGGCTCTGGAACCGGAGTTACTGCAACCAT